>NZ_KV841541.1:0-149766 GCF_001839505.1 Streptococcus sp. HMSC34B10
TGAGGTCGGTGGTTCGAGTCCACTCGTGCCCATTAATAGGAGAATTACTCAAGAGGCTGAAGAGGACGGTTTGCTAAATCGTTAGGTCGGGTAACTGGCGCAAGGGTTCGAATCCCTTATTCTCCGTAATTAAAGAGCTATATAGCTCTTTTTTTATTTCCTTGATTTTATATTATTCTTCCTATAAAAGTTAAATATTTGATATAATGTAAGTGAAATTGCTATATTAACTATGTTTAACTGTAAAGGAGTTCTTTATGAAAGATAAGAGAGTCTTAGGAGGCTTGTTAGTTCTATTCTTTAGTTTTTTTACGTTTGGTTGTAGAAATCATAGTGGTAATGATATGAGTTTATCAACAAGTGTCAGTCAATCAATTACAGATGAACAAACAAGCGTGGAGTCTAAGAAAAGTTTTAAAGAATTTTACAAGCCAGTTTTTGATAATTACCAAAAAATACTATCTACACCGAAGGATGTTAATGCAATTGCTGATCTCTATAAGAGTTTACAAGGCACTGAACGGCCTATCAATAGTTGGTCAGTTGAAAATGCGATTTATCAAGCAGATAAGATACGATATGCATATGCGGATCTTAATCAAGATGGTGTAGAGGAATTGCTAGTTGGTATTGAGCAATCAAGTGGTGAGTATTTTATTTCGGGTCTCTATTATCTTGTGAATGAGAAACCGATACTTTTAGCAGAAGGTTTTGTAGCGGGCCATGGTGGTGCTAGAAATTCTATGAATATCTATAAGGATGGAGATATACTAGAATTAAGCTGGTCCTCTGGATCAGGTGAAGGCAGAGGGGTACTTTATCATATGAATCCGAACCAGCAAGCAGCAAATAAAATTCAGGAACAGAACATTCGTGTTCCAGGTAACAAAAGTTTGCATTCTGATTTTGGTAAATCAGAGTCAGAATTAATGAATTTCAATCAACTAGATTGGCAGAAATTTGAAGGTTCTAGTGGCTCGACGACTATCACGGGAGAAAAACAAAAAGCTCCTTGGAATGCTAGTAAATCTGCTAAATTAGAAGCATTCATTAAGGGCTGGGGAGAAAGGCTAGGCCAACCGAATTATAAAAAGGGAATTTCAGGAGGAGATGTAGGGGCTGACCACCTCTATACACTTAGGGATGATGGACCAAGTGAGAAAATGAATGCTGAGTATACGGATACAGGTCTAGGAAATGCCCAGTACCGAATTGTAGAGCGTTATAGTAATTGGGATAAATACCCAGATGTGCATAGTTACTTTTTTGCGATAACTAACACAGGAGAAACGATTGTTTTTCATTCACCAACGACAAATGGTGGAATCATGTACTTAAAACCGACAGAAAATACAGAAATCCAAGCAGAGTTTAAACGTTTGGTGGAAGAAGAATAATCAATCATAATGGAGAGTTTGGCCTTAGCCAAACTCTTTTTCTTATATATGATTTCAAATCAAAATTGTTGACAGATGTAATTTCTAGTATTACAATATCATAATAATGATTATACTCTTATAAAAAGTTAGATAAGGATCTTAGCTTTTAAGGAGATGGTGAGGAAGAATATGATTGAATATAAACATGTAGCCTTGCGCTACACGGATAAGGATATTTTAAAAGATGTCAATCTCCATATTGAAGATGGAGAATTCATGGTGCTAGTGGGTCCTTCAGGATCAGGGAAAACCACCATGATCAAGATGATCAATCGGCTACTTGAGCCGACTGATGGCAATATCTACATGGATGGGAAACGGATCAAGGACTATGATGAACGCGAATTACGTCTGTCTACTGGTTATGTCCTTCAAGCTATTGCCCTCTTTCCAAACTTGACCGTTGCGGAAAATATTGCTCTCATTCCTGAGATGAAGGGCTGGAGTAAGGAGCAAATCACATCGAAAACGGAAGAGCTCTTAGAAAAAGTAGGCCTTCCAGCTTCTGATTACGCCAATCGTAAACCCCACGAGCTGTCAGGTGGGGAACAACAACGTGTTGGCATTGTGCGAGCCATTATTGGAGAACCCAAAATCTTACTGATGGATGAGCCGTTTTCAGCTTTGGATGCTATTTCCCGCAAGCAGTTGCAGGATCTCACCAAAAACTTACACAAGGAGTTCGGTATGACCACCATCTTTGTAACACATGATACGGACGAAGCCATAAAATTAGGGGATCGCATTGCCGTTTTACAGGATGGAGAAATTCGCCAGGTTGCAGAACCTGAAACCATTTTACAAGCACCTGCGACAGACTTTGTAGCAGACTTGTTTGGAGGTAGCCGTCATGTCTAATTTGATTTCAACATTTCAAGAGCGTTTTGGGGACTGGGTAACGGCCCTAGGACAGCACTTGCAATTATCTCTTTTAACCTTATTAGTAGCTATTTTTCTGACTATCCCGCTTGCTGTTTATCTAAATAGTCACAAAAAAGCAGCGAACTGGGTGCTACAAGTGGCTGGTATCTTCCAGACCATTCCTTCCATGGCTCTTCTGGGACTTTTCATTCCATTGATGGGGATTGGAACTTTGCCAGCCCTTACAGCTCTTGTTATTTATGCTATTTTCCCGATTTTGGAGAATACAATCACAGCCTTGAATGGTATTGATCCTAGTCTTGAGGAAGCAGGGGTTGCTTTTGGTATGACCAAGTGGGAGCGACTCAAGAAGTTTGAAATTCCACTGGCTATGCCTGTCATTGTATCGGGAGTTCGGACAGCGACTGTCATGATTATAGGGACAGCGACACTAGCCGCTCTTGTTGGAGCTGGAGGTTTAGGTTCCTTTATCCTTTTGGGAATTGATCGTAGGAATGCTAGTTTGATTTTAATCGGAGCAATCTCATCAGCCATTTTGGCGATTCTCTTTAATGCTGTTCTCAAATGGTTGGAAAAGGCAAAGTTGCGTACGATTGTTGCAGCCTTTGCTGTTATGTTCCTTGGCTTGGGAGCTAGTTATGCTCCAAGCATGATTCCTAACAAAGAGAAAGAAAATCTGGTTATAGCTGGGAAGTTGGGACCTGAACCTGAGATTCTCATGAATATGTATAAACTTCTCATCGAGGAAAATACCAATATGACGGTGACGGTTAAACCTAACTTTGGGAAGACTGACTTTCTTTATCAAGCTTTGAAAAAAGGTGACATTGATATTTATCCTGAGTTTTCGGGTACTATAACTGAAAGTTTATTGCAGCCCTCTCCAAAAGTTAGTCATGATCCAGAGAAGGTTTATGAAGTAGCGCGTGATGGTATCTTAAAGCAGGATCAACTCGCTTTTCTTAAGCCTATGGCTTATCAAAATACTTATGCAATAGCTGTACCAAGAACGATTGCACAAGAATATGGCCTTAAGACGATTTCAGATTTGAAAAAGGTTGAGGGTCAGCTCAAGGCAGGATTTACACTCGAATTCAATGACCGTGAGGATGGCAATAAAGGATTAAAAACTCTTTATGGCTTGAATCTTAATGTTGTTACTATGGAGCCCGCTTTACGCTACCAAGCTATTCAATCAGGTGATATCCAGATAACGGATGCTTATTCGACGGATGCGGAGATTGCTCGCTATGATTTGGTAGTTTTGGAGGATGATCAACACCTCTTCCCTCCTTATCAAGGAGCTCCGCTCATGAAAGCTGAATTACTTGAAAAACATCCTGAGTTGGAAGCTGTTCTTAATAAACTAGCTGGGAAAATCACGGAGAGCCAGATGAGTCAGATGAACTACCAGGTTGGTGTGGAAGGCAAATCAGCTGAAGAAGTAGCACGTGAGTTTTTGGTGCGAGAAGGGATTCTAAAGTAATCAATTCTCAAAGGATTATTGGATTAGTTGATACTCTTAACAGTAAATAAAAAGGATCAGACGATCCTTTTTTATTATATCCAGGCTAACAAAAGTGTAAGCACAAGTGCGATTCCAATTCGAATCAGATGGTGGGTTGAAATTGGAAGTTTTCTTTTTGTTTGCCATTCCAATAGGCTCCGTAGCAAATCAAACCACAGCCGATTAGTCAAATGAATAGTGCGACAATCAGCAAAAAGCAGTAGAGGATGAGAGATAAGGTTGCAATGCTACTTCCGATAAGGAGAAGCCGATTTCCTATAGTGTTTTTGCTCTTTCTTTATTCTGAAAGGCTGGTCAATAAATGAAGAAGGGCAAAAACAAGGGCTAAGAAGACTGTGATGATGCCAAAAATAAGATAAAGTGACATAGAAGTTTCTTTTCTAGGATATGATTGCCTGAGTGCTATTTTTTATGACTGATTTTATGTAGAATTATAAATGATAATACAAGATTTACAAGGATAAGTGATAAGGTAATGAAAGAGTACCAATAAAGATTGATGGGTACGTTATTTTTGAGATAGAATAGAGAAAATAAACTCGTAAAAATGCCAGTCAACAATCCGGGGACATATTTTCGAATGACAATTGTCTGAATAAGATGTCCGACCACATGATAGATATAAGCAATTACAATGGTTGCGTAAATGGTATAGTTGTTAAACCAGCAACTAAGGAAAAGCGAAAGAAGTAGGATCAGAAATTGCTCCAAGACAATGGCATTGAAAGCAAAAGGAGTGTAATAAGGTAGGATTCGATTGTTTGGATACTGGATTGATATTTTTTTGACAAAGGTTGGCATCCAAACGATTTCTTCGAGTTCGTGAAGCATGAATAGGGCTGGAAAAAGAAAATAAAATTGCACGATGGACATTGAAAACACTCCTTTCTAATTCGAATCCACTTTCAGAATTTCCAAATAAAACTGGACCACTTCTCGCTCAGTATGGATTTTTCCTTCTCTCAGCCACCAGGTCAAGGTCTCGATGAAATTCGTAACGACAAAGTGTTGAAGATAGGATGACGGAATCTTGGGATGAACTGTTTGCAAGTATGGGACGACCATAGGGTAGACATGGTGTCTGAGTTCTTTTTGCAGTTGGCGGAGAAAGTAGTCATTTTTTGATAAGAGAAGACTGGTAATATGGTCTTGATTTTTCTTAAAATGCAAAAAGATATGCGCCAAATAATCCTCGGTTGAGAGGTGCTCTTCACGTTCAAAGAGGTGATGGAAAAGGTACCGACAGAGTTCATCTAGGAGTAATTCCTTACTTTCATAATGACTGTAAAAGGTTGAACGACCAACGTCTGCCAAGTCGATAATTTCTTGAACGGTAATGGTTTCGTATCTTTTAGAATTTAGTAGCTGTAAGAATGCTTGATAGATAGCTTTTTTTGTCTTATTGATACGGCGATCTTTTTTCACTTGATGTACATTTGAAACAAAATGTTCAGAATCGTACGAACTGAACGAACTGCTTCTATCCTTTCTTTGAGTGGTGGGGGATAATAAGAATGAACAAGGTGTTCATAAGACTATTATACCAAAGGAGAGTAAAAATGACTTCAAAAGGTGCAGTTTGGTTGGTATTTCTTCTAAATAGTGTCTTTGCTATGATTGAGTTTATCTCAGGGGGAATTTTCCATTCGAGTGCGGTTTTAGCGGATGCTGTTCATGATACAGGAGATGCTTTGGCTATTGGTCTATCAGCACTTCTTGAAAGTATTTCCAATCGCGAAGAAGACAGTCGCTATACTCTTGGTTATAAACGCTTTAGCCTTTTAGGTGCGCTCGTTACTGCTGTCATCTTGATGACTGGTTCCATGATGGTGTTGCTGGAAAATATCAGTAAGCTTTTCCATCCGCAAGTAGTTAATAGCCAAGGGATGTTTTGGATTGGTGTTATTGCAATTGTTATCAATGTGATTGCGAGTCTGATTGTTGAAAAGGGGAAAACCAAGAACGAATCCATTCTCAGTCTCCATTTTTTGGAAGATACTTTGGGTTGGTTAGCCGTTATTCTGATGGCCATTATTCTCAGATTTACAGACTGGTATATCCTAGACCCGCTTTTATCACTCGCTATTTCTTTGTTTATTCTTTCAAAAGCCATTCCACGTTTTTGGTCTACGCTCAAAATTTTCCTCGATGCTGTGCCAGAAGGAGTAGATATCCAGAAGATCAAGAGTGATTTGGAGCAATTGGACCATGTCGCTAGCGTCAATCAGCTCAATCTCTGGACCATGGATGGCTTGGAGAAAAATGCCATTATCCATGTTTGTCTAGAACATGTCAAACATATGGAAGTTTGTAAAGAATCCATTCGAGACTTACTCAAAGATTGTGGCTTTCAAAATGTCACCATTGAGGTCGATGAAGATCTGGCGACTCACCGAGCCCATAAACGCAATATGGCAGAGCTAGAAGCAAATAGAAACCATGGACATGATCATTCATAAGAAGTTGATTATCCATTTGTTGAATTGTAAATTTAACATATTTACTCCATTATAAAATTATGATAGACTACTTATAACACTGAAAGGATAGAGTCGATGTTACAGTTACAACATATTTCAAAAGTTTATCATACGGGTAATCAAGAGTTTCACGCGCTGAAGGATATCTCGATTCGCTTCCGTGAAAATGAGTTCGTCTCGATTCTCGGGCAATCGGGTTCAGGAAAAACTACCCTCTTAAATATCATTGGTGGACTCGACCAATACACTTCGGGTGATTTACTTATCCAAGGAGAATCAACAAAGCAATTTAAAAATCGCGATTGGGATAGCTACAGAAACCACACGATTGGATTCGTCTTCCAGTCGTATAATCTCATCGGCCACCAAACGGCACTCTCAAACGTCGAGATTGCAATGACGCTCTCTGGTGTTTCCAAATCGGAACGCAAGAAACGTGCCATCGAAGCGCTCGAACGCGTTGGATTAAAAGACCATTTATATAAGAAACCAAACCAAATGTCTGGGGGACAAATGCAACGGATTGCGATTGCGCGTGCCCTTGTCAATAATCCAAAAGTCGTTTTAGCCGACGAACCGACTGGAGCGCTCGATTCTGAGACTTCTGTTCAAATCATGGAGTTATTAAAGGACATCGCCAAGGAACGTCTCGTGATCATGGTGACGCATAACCCGAAACTGGCACAGACGTACTCCACTCGAATCGTACAAGTATTAGATGGAAATATCTTAAGCGACTCGAATCCATACGAACCAATCGAAGAATCTAAACAAGGGGACATTCAGTTCACGAAGACGAAGATGAGCTATCTGACGGCCCTTGCCCTTTCCTTTAATAATCTATTGACGAAAAAAGGCCGTACCTTCCTGACTGCCTTTGCCGGTTCCATCGGAATTATCGGGATTGCCCTTATCTTGGCACTTTCAAATGGTGTGAGTGGCTATGTAAAAAAGACACAGGAAGATACCCTCGTCTCTCTTCCGCTAACGATTAGCGAGAAGAATCAGAGCAATCTGCTAGCAACCTCTCCAGATCTAAGTGAGAAACCCTATAAAGACAATAACGAGCTTGGTATCAATACCGTTTTAACCAAATTATTGAAAAAACAAATCGGAAAAAATGACCTAGCCTCCTTCAAGTCTTATTTAGACGAACACGCTTCAGAGGTTCAAGCTCTTACCAAAGATATTCGCTACCGTTACAACTTGCAACCATATATTTATGCAACAGATACGTCAAACGGTCCTAAAAGCATCCTTCCTTCAACTTTAGCGGATGAAGTGGACACAAGCAACCAAACGATTAAGGGTTACTTACAAAATATCGATTATTGGAGTGAGCTTTCTAGTGATTCGAATATGCTTGAAAGTCAATACGATGTGCTAGAAGGACGTTTCCCTCAAGATAAATCAGAAATCGTTCTGATTGTTGATGAAAATAACGAAATCAGTGATTTACTTCTCTATAGTTTACGTATCAAAGATCCTAGCGAATTAAACGATGCAAAAAAATTAGATGAACTAGGATCTCAAACGTATCAATATAGTGATTTTATCGGAAAAACATTCAAAGCAGTCGTAAATACAAATCGATTCGCAAAAGAGAACAACCGATGGATGAATAAAATTAATAATGCTTCTTATATGAAAACTCAAATCGAGAACGGCCTCGAACTTAAAATCGTCGGCGTTCTTCGTCAAAAAGAAGGCACCAGTTCTGGTGTGAACTCTCCTTCTGGTGGTGTGGCTTACACGAGCGCCCTTATCGATTACACTTCTGAGCAAATTCAAAACAGTGCCATCGTGAAAGAGCAAGAAGCCAACCCAACCATCAATGTATTTACTGGAAAAGCATTTGCCAAAGATCCAAAACCATTCAATTCGGCTGATTTAACTCAAGAAGAAAAAATCCAATTGGCAAAAATGACGCCTGAACAACAAGCGCAATACATCCAACAATACAATGACAACTCGGCTGCCACTTACGAGGAAAATCTCGAAAAATTGGGTGTCATCGACAAATCCAAACCGGCTGCCATCGAGTTCTACACCTCTTCCTTCCAACAAAAACAAGAGTTGAAGGACTTCATTAATGCCTACAACACGGACAAGAAAGATGCTGGTGAAGACGATAAAGCCCTCGCCTACTCCGATGATATCCAAACCATTATGTCCTCCATTACAACAATGGTTGGCGTGATTACAACGGTACTTGTTGGTTTCGTAGCCATCTCGCTCATCGTATCATCGATTATGATTGCGATTATCACCTACATCTCGGTTCTTGAGCGTACCAAAGAAATCGGAATCCTACGTGCAATGGGGGCTTCGAAGAAAGACATCCGTCGTATCTTCACCGCTGAAACAGCCATCGAAGGATTTATCTCCGGGGTACTCGGTATCGCCATTACGCTCCTTGCGACGATTCCAATCAATACGATTGTTGCAAAAATGACTAACGTAGAAAATGTGGCGCAATTACCATGGGAAGCAGCACTTATCCTCATCGGTACCTCCATTATCCTTACCATGTTAGCAGGTCTCATCCCTTCACGTATCGCCGCGAAGAAAGACCCAGTCGAATCGCTCCGCAGCGAATAAGAACAAAACTCAAAAGGTGGATAAAGGGAAACATCCTTTATTCACTTTTTCTATTGCTTAGAATCTAATCAAAACAGAATCAGGAAATTTCACCTCACACGAATAAAGAAATTTTCGATGAAGCGTTATTTTCAAAAAAGAATATACGATATTGCCGTTAACTAGTGCCTTATCGCTCTTAAGAAGTAGTTGGTAGGAGCGGAAACTTGTAAAAAAGTGTATACTTGAAGTAGTTAAAATGAAGAGGTATATGTTAATGAAAGCAGCAGTCTATAAAAAAGCAGGTCAGGTTGGGCTTGGAGAAATTAAGCGTCCAACCATACAAGAAGCAGATGATGTGATTATCCGTGTCGTTCGTGCTTGCGTTTGTGGTTCAGACCTTTGGAGTTATCGCAATCCAGATATTAAAGCGGGACATAAAAATAGTGGACACGAAGCGATTGGAATCGTTGAAGAAACTGGAGAAACCATAACAACGGTGAAACCAGGTGATTTTGTGATTGTACCATTTACTCATGGTTGTGGGGAGTGCGATGCCTGTCAGGCTGGATTTGATGGGTCCTGTGATAATCATATTGGAAATAATCTAGGAGGGAATTTTCAAGCTGAATATATCCGCTTCCACTATGCTAACTGGGCCCTGGTTAAAATTCCTGGACAACCCTATGATTATACAGAAGGAATGCTGAAATCACTTTTAACACTTGCTGATGTCATGCCGACCGGTTACCATGCAGCACGTGTGGCTAATGTGCAAAAAGGCGACAAGGTTGTCGTTATTGGGGATGGGGCTGTTGGCCAATGTGCTGTCATTGCAGCTAAGATGCGTGGAGCTTCTCAAATTGTCCTGATGAGTCGTCATGAAGATCGTCAAAAGATGGCCTTAGAGTCGGGTGCGACAGCTGTTGTAGCTGAGCGAGGAGAAGACGGAATTGCCAAGGTACGTGAAATTCTTGGCGGTGGAGCAGATGCGGCACTTGAGTGTGTCGGTACGGAGGTGGCTGTTGAGCAAGCACTGGGTGTCCTTCATAATGGCGGTCGCATGGGATTTGTAGGAGTTCCACATTATAAAAATCGTGCTCTTGGTTCGACATTTATGCAGAATATCTCTGTTGCAGGTGGAGCAGCTTCTGCGACAACATACGATAAGCAATTCTTGCTCAAAGCTGTCCTTGACGGTGATATCAATCCAGGTCGTGTCTTTACTTCAAGTTACAAACTGAAAGATATCGACCAAGCTTATAAAGACATGGACGAACGCAAGACTATCAAGTCTATGATTGTGATGGAATAAAAAAGAAAATCCTAATGGAGATTTGAGAATCTCCATTAGGATTTTTTATGTTCAACTGGTGTGCTTAATGCAAGGTGCTTTCTCTTACAGTCAATTTGGTACCTAGCATGGTGAGGCTTGGAATTTTACGACCGTGAAGGACTTCCCTATTCAAAATATCCATTCCTGTACGTCCCATTTCTTCGGTGTAGACGGTGATACTGGAAAGGGGTGGGAACACTTGCTTGGTTAGAATGGTATCATTAAAGGAAATAATGCTGACGCGCTCTGGAATGCTGATGTTGGCTTCTTGAAGGGCGCGAAGGGCACCAATGGCCAAACTATCACTAGCTGCAAAAAAGTCTGGTGGAAGTTGATCTCCTAGTTTTTCGATAGCCTCTTTCATCAAGTCGTATCCAGATTGGGCAGTAAATAGACCTTGGAAAATAAATTTCTCGTTATAAATTCCTTTTTCTTGTGTATAGGATTTAAAGTAATCTAAACGCTTATCCGCGATGACTTCTTCCTGGTCAGTGGTTGTTTCAAGTCCAGATAAGATACCAATCCTTTCAAGCTCGTAATCAGTAAAGTAATCAACGACCTGTCTGACAGCATTATAAAAATCCGTAATGACACAGGTGTGGCCCAAGTTTAGTGTATCACTATCGAGGAAGACAAGAGGTTTATGATAGCTTTCGAAGGAAGTGATTTGTGCCTTGCTAAACTTCCCAATACAGAGAATTCCAATGACCTCTTCGCTAAGTGTGAATGGTTGATCATTAAAATAGCGCAAGATATCGTAATCTAGTTCTTGGGCTCTCTTTTCAATACCAAGTCGAATCTGATAGTAGTAGAGGTCCTCTAGCTCTCCTTGCTCACTGATCCATTGGATAATAGCAATCTTTTGTTTGAGTTTATGAGATTCACCAGTTTTGAGGTGTTTGGTATAGCCTAGTTCTTCGGCAACTGTTAAAATACGATGTCGGGTTTCTTCCGTGACAGATAGACTCTGATCGCGATTGAGAACGCGGGATACCGTTGCAATTGAGACAGAGGCAAGTTGAGCGATATCTTTGAGCGTAGCCATAATTCCCCTCCTTTTTAGGTTATTATAGCATATTTTTCTATCTTTTTACCTGTTGTTTAGTAAAATATCGGTAAAAATGTTGACCTAAGTAAAAGCCTTAGGTACAATAGAAGAAAACGATTACAGGATAAACTTTTTTACCTAACAAATTGTCAAAGGAGAATTCATATGACACAACATCTTACTGCTGACACACTTAGCAAGGATTTTCTTGCTGTTTTTGGTCAAGAAGCAGACCAAACCTTCTTCTCACCTGGTCGTATCAACTTGATTGGGGAACATACTGACTATAATGGTGGCCATGTTTTCCCGGCAGCTATTTCACTAGGAACTTATGGAGCAGCTCGTAAGCGTGATGACCAAGTATTACGTTTCTATTCCGCAAACTTTGAGGACAAAGGAATCATCGAAGTTCCTCTTGCTGACCTTAAATTTGAGAAAGAACACAATTGGACCAATTATCCAAAAGGTGTTCTTCATTTCTTGCAAGAAGCTGGGCATGTGATTGATAAAGGCTTTGATTTCTATGTCTATGGGAATATCCCCAATGGTGCTGGTTTGTCATCTTCAGCTTCTTTGGAGTTATTGACAGGTGTTGTAGCAGAATATCTCTTTGATCTAAAATTGGACCGTTTAGATTTAGTAAAAATCGGGAAATTGACAGAGAATAACTTTATCGGTGTGAACTCTGGTATCATGGACCAATTTGCGATTGGTATGGGGGCTAACCAACGTGCCATTTATCTAGATACTAATACTCTAGAATACGACCTGGTTCCCCTTGATTTGAAAGACAATGTCGTTGTCATCATGAACACCAACAAACGTCGTGAATTGGCTGATTCGAAGTACAATGAACGCCGTGCGGAATGTGAAAAAGCAGTAGAAGAACTCCAAGTTGCCTTGGATATCCAGACTTTAGGTGAATTGGACGAGTGGGCTTTTGATGAATATAGCTACCTTATCAAAGACGAAAATCGTTTAAAACGTGCGCGCCATGCTGTTCTTGAAAATCAACGGACCCTGAAGGCACAAGCAGCACTTCAAGCGGGAGATTTACATAAGTTTGGTCGTTTGATGAATGCCTCTCATGTGTCTCTGGAACATGATTACGAAGTGACTGGCTTGGAATTGGATACTCTTGTCCATACAGCTTGGGAACAAGAAGGTGTCCTCGGTGCTCGTATGACAGGAGCAGGTTTTGGTGGTTGCGCGATTGCCTTGGTTCAAAAAGAAGCTGTGAATGCCTTTAAAGAAGCTGTTGGAAAACGCTACGAGGAAGTCGTTGGCTACGCTCCAAGCTTCTATATTGCTGAAGTTGCAGGTGGTAGCCGTGTACTTGAATAGTCGAAAGGAGGCTTTATAAGTGACTTTAGTCGAAAAATTTGTAACACAAGTTATTGAAGAAAGTTCTTATGAGGAGTTGGATCGTATCTATCTGACCAATCGTGTTTTGGCACTGGTTGGAGATGGCGTTTTGGAAGTTGAAATCAATGTTTCTGAGTTGATTGACCTAAAAGACCAATTAGTCGAGGAAGCCGTTCGATTAGAAACAATTGAAGATGGTCAGACTGCGCGTGAAATCCTCGGTGCAGACCTCATGGACTTGGTGACTCCGTGTCCAAGTCAGGTTAATCGTGACTTTTGGGATACCTATGCTCAGTCACCAGAGCAGGCGATTGCAGACTTTTACCAACTCAGTCAGAAGAATGACTACATCAAACTCAAAGCCATTGCGAAAAACATCGCTTATCGTGTTCCTTCTGACTACGGTGAACTTGAGATTACCATCAATCTGTCTAAGCCTGAAAAGGATCCTAAGGCGATTGCGGCAGCCAAGCTAGTTAAGTCTAGTAACTATCCTCAATGTCAGCTCTGTATGGAAAATGAAGGGTATCATGGCCGTGTCAACCATCCTGCTAGGAGTAATCATCGTATTATTAGATTTTCAATGGATGGGCATGAGTGGGGCTTCCAATATTCGCCTTACGCTTACTTTAATGAGCACTGTATTTTCCTAGATAGCAAGCATCGTCCTATGGCTATTAGTCGCCACAGTTTTGAGAGACTGCTGTCTATTGTGGAGCAATTTCCAGGCTACTTTGCTGGTTCAAATGCGGACTTACCAATCGTTGGGGGTTCTATTCTGACCCATGATCACTATCAAGGTGGTCGCCATGTTTTCCCAATGGAGTTAGCTCCTTTGCAACAAAGCTTCCACTTCCAAGGTTTTGAGAATGTCAAAGCTGGAATCGTTAAGTGGCCTATGTCGGTCATCCGATTGACTTCAGATTCGAACGAAGATTTGACGAACCTTGCTGAGAAAATCTTACTTTCTTGGCGGCAGTACTCAGATCCAAGTGTACAGGTATTGGCGGGAAGCAATGGGATACCGCATCACACCATTACACCGATTGCCCGTAAACGAGATGGACAGTTTGAGTTGGATTTGGTCTTGCGAGACAATCAAACCTCCCCAGAACATCCAGATGGTATATATCATCCCCATAAGGATGTGCAACATATCAAGAAGGAAAATATCGGCTTGATTGAGGTTATGGGCTTGGCTATCTTGCCACCTCGCTTGAAGGACGAACTGGAGCAAGTTGCAGCTTATCTAGTTGGAGAGGATGTTTTAGTTGCAGATTATCACCAAGAATGGGCAGATGAGTTGAAAAAATCCAATCCTGACGTGACCGACAAAGCCCAAGCACTTAATATTGTCCAAGAATCTGTGGGTAAAATCTTTGCTCGTGTTTTAGAAGATGCAGGGGTTTACAAGCAAACAGAAGAAGGACAAGCAGCCTTTATGCGCTTTGTAGAGCAGGTCGGAATTTTATCTGAATAAGTGCTTCTTCCTTGCATAGGCCTATAAAAAGTAGTATGATAGTGTCGTTTAAAAAGCAGGAGGACAGTATGAAAGATTTTCATTTTGATGCGATATCAGCTTTTGAAAATTACGAAATTGAAACAATGAGAGACGGTCATGTCCTGGTGACGACAAAAGTAGTGGACTCCTCCCTCAACTACTATGGAAATGCCCATGGAGGCTATCTCTTTACCTTGTGTGATCAGGTAAGTGGCTTGACAGTTATCTCCTTAGGCTTAGATGGAGTGACACTCCAATCTTCTATCAACTATCTCAAGGCTGGAAAACTAGGCGATGTCCTTTTCATCAAGGGAGAATGTGTCCACCAAGGCCGTACCACTTGTGTGGTCGATGTTGATATCACCAACCAAGATGGGCGAAATGTCTGCAAGGCAACCTTCACCATGTTTGTCACAGGACAACGATCTGAAGATAGACAGGTGAGGATATAAAAGAAAGAATGAGTAGGAAAATTATCCTACTCATTTTAACTTGTAAGAGGAGTGAAATACCAAGCTAATGATTATGTTTCTGTGGTATAATAAACATAGTTTATCTTAATAGCTAATATCAAGTGAATTCTCATTTTAGTGAGGAATTTTTAAATGAATTTACAGTTTAATTTAGAATTAGTCGAAGCTTATAAAAGTAATAGCCAAAAGGCTCGTATCTTAACAGAGGATTGGGTTTACCGTCAGTCTTATTGTCCTAATTGTGGGAGAAAATCATTAAATCATTTTGAAAACAATCGGCCTGTAGCAGATTTTTTCTGTCATGACTGTAGTGAGGAGTTTGAGCTAAAAAGTAAAAAAGGAAATTTCTCATCAACAATTAATGATGGTGCTTATGCAACAATGATGGAACGCGTGCAAGCGGATAATAATCCTAATTTCTTTTTTTTAACTTACACAAAAAATTTTGAGGTGGATAATTTTCTCGTTCTTCCTAAACAATTTGTTACACCAAAATCGATTATTCAAAGGAAACCACTTGCTCCAACTGCTAGACGAGCAGGTTGGATTGGTTGTAATATTGATTTGTCACAAGTACCATCCAAAGGTAGGATATTTCTTGTGCAAAATGGTCAAGTTAGAGACCCAGAAACAGTTACAAAAGAATATAAACAAAGTTTATTTTTAAGGAAAAACTCTCTTTCATCAAGAGGTTGGACCATAGAAATTCTAAATTGTATAGATAAGATAGAAGGTTCAGAATTTACTCTTGAAGATATGTATCGTTTTGAAGGTGATTTAAAAAATATCTTTGTTAAGAACAATCATATCAAAGAAAAAATTCGGCAACAGCTTCAAATATTAAGAGATAAAGAAATAATAGAATTTAAAGGTAGAGGAAAGTATCGGAAATTATGAAAACGAAACAACTTGTTGCATCAGAAGAGGTGTATGATTTCTTAAAAGTCATCTGGCCTGATTATGAAACAGATAGTAATTATGAAAACTTATGTGTAATGGTTTATACTTTATCAGACCCTGATTGTGTGAGGTGGTTATCTGAAAATATGGAATTTGGTGATGAGAAGCAACTTTCTTTATTGAATAAAAAATATAGCTGGGGATATGGAGATGAATTACCAGAGTGGTTGAAAAGCCCAAAACATAGATTATTGCTAATTAGTGAGTTATTGGAGAGAAACTTAAGATGAAAAAGTATACTATAGAAATTACTGAAACTCTAACTCGTATAGTGAGTATAGAAGCTGAGACTGAATATGAGGCAGAACGTATTGTGAGAGAAAAGTATAAGAATTGTGAAATAGTTCTTGATGCTGATGATTTTGTGGGCTATGAAACCCATATATTTGAATAGGTGAGCGCATGAAAGACAGCTAGATTAGGATTTAGTAATAAAAAAGAGGCCTACGCCTCTTTTTTATTACTTTTCTACTCTAGTGACCTATTATCTTATTCACTAAATCTTAAAAAATAGCCATCTGGGTCTAAAACTGCAAATTCATGAGGATAGATATATTGTTCACCAACTCGAAATTCTCTTTTAGTCAAAGGACGATGAATAGGATAGTTAGACTCGATTACTTTCTGATAGAGTCTGGGGACATCCTTGATACCAAAGGAAATATTGACACCACGCCCGAAAGGGTAGGTTAGTTGGGCTAATTCTTCTGTGCTGCCTTCTTCTAGCATAAGTTGGCAGTCTTCAAGCGAGAGGAAGAGAAATTTTTCCTCTGGACGCTCGTATTCGACAGAGAATCCCAATAAGTCGCAGTAGAAGGAACGAGACTGTTCTAGATTCGAGACTATAAACTCGGGAATAACTGCATTGTAGTTCATAAAGAAAATCCTTACAATTCAATTTCCAAGACAATTGGTGTGTGGTCTTGGCGTGGGCCTGAGTCAATCATGTCTGACTTGGTAACCTTATCTGCTACACGGTTACTTGTGAGCCAGTAGTCGATTCTCCAGCCTGTGTTGTTGATTTTTGAAGTTTTGCTGCGTTGTGCCCACCAAGTATAGCGTTCTGGCACATCGCCATGGATATGGCGGAAGGTATCTGTAAATCCTTTGGATAAAAGGTTTGTAAATCCTTCACGTTCTTCGTCTGTGAAACCTGGTGAACGGTGGTTGCTGGCTGGGTTGGCAAGGTCAATTTCCTTGTGGGCAACGTTGTAGTCACCTGTAGCAAGGACTGGTTTTTTCTTGTCTAATTCAGCCAAGTACTCCGCATATTTGACATCCCAGACTTGACGTTCTTCCAAGCGTTTGAGTCCATCTCCAGCGTTTGGTGTGTAAACTTGAGTCACGAAAAATGTATCAAATTCTAGGGTGATGATACGGCCTTCAGAGTCCATAGTAGAAGGGGCGCCAATTTCTGGGAAGCTAATGTTTGGAGTGAGTTCTTTCTTATAGAGGAACATGGTTCCAGCATAGCCTTTACGGGCAGGCTCTTGAGAGGAACGCCAAGTATTTTCATATCCAGGGAAGAGTTCTTCTAACACCTCGAGGTGTTTTTTAGTAGGTCCTGTAGCTGAAAGCTTGGTTTCTTGGATGGCGATGATATCAGCATCTTCGGCTACCAAGGTTTGTAGGACGTCTTGAGAGAGTTTAGCGCGTGCTGAATCGCTCGTTAGCGCTGCGTTTAGGGAATCAATATTCCATGAGATCAGTTTCATAATGTTTACCTTTTCATTCAGATTATAGACAATATTATACCAGAAAAAGGCCCAATTCCCCAGCGTATGGTTTGAAAAATCAAGTTTATTGCTTTATAATAAAGAATGATTTTAGAAAAAGGAAAGAAAGTGAATGAAATTTTATTCGTATGCCTATGTTCTCAGTCAGATTAACCAGCAAAATGGAGTTATGATTGGTATTGGGATTCTTCTATTAATCGTTACTGCATTTTTTGCTTTTAAGGCTTATCGTGACAGACGGAGTACAAAATTTCGTGAGCTTGTCATTATTTCCATCCTTTCGTTGATAGCGATGATTTTGGTGAGTATTACGAGCTATCAGAGCAATCAGGCTTCTAATAATCGATTTCAAACATCGCTTCATTTTATAGAAATCGTTTCAAAGGACTTAGGAGTGGACAAGTCAGAGGTTTATGTCAATACATCGGCTACGACTGATGGAGCTCTGCTTAAGGTAGGGGACAACTATTACCGTGCCATGAATGGCAATAAGCCAGACAAGTATCTTCTAGAAAAAATTGAATTGCATCAAACAGATGACATTGAACTAGTGGAGGTGAACCAATGACACTGAACTATATTGAAATTTTTATCAAACTAGCTTTGGGTCTGGTTTCTCTTGTTTTTGTTATCAATGTAACCGGTAAGGGAAACCTAGCTCCCAATTCTGCTACAGACCAAATTCAAAACTATGTTCTTGGTGGGATTATTGGGGGTGTCATCTATAATAGCTCTATCTCCATTCTCCAGTATACCGTTATCTTGATTATGTGGACTATTCTTGTCTTGACGCTGAAATGGCTCAATAACAATGTCCGTTTTGTTAAACACTTGATTGATGGTAAACCAACTTTACTCATCAAAAATGGACAAATCGATCCCGAAGCCTGTCGCTCTGTTGGACTCTCTGCAGCGGATGTTGCACTAAAACTCCGTAGCCAAGGGATTTTTCAACTCAAGCAAGTCAAGCGGGCCGTTCAGGAACAAAATGGCCAGCTAATCGTGGTGCAGATGGGTGATGAAAATCCCAAATACCCTGTGGTAACTGACGGGGTGATTCAGTTGGATGTCCTAGAGTCTATCGGTCGTAGCGAGGAGTGGCTCCTCGATAATCTTAGTAAACAAGGCTATGATACTGTTTCAAACATCTTTATCGCAGAATACGACAAAGGTGTTGTAACAGTCGTGACTTATGAATAAGAAAAACCTGGGGCAATGTGTCTCAGGTTTCAATTTGCAGATGTAGAACTAGAAAGGAAAAACATGACCATTATCCGAAAACTCTGGTGGTTTTTCAAATTAGAAAAGCGCCGTTATTTAATAGGTATTCTAGCTTTAACCCTAGTTGCAGTTCTGAATTTAATTCCGCCGATGGTCATGGGGCATGTCATTGATGCCATTACCTCTGGCCAGTTAACGCATCAGGATCTTCTTCTCAATCTCATCTATCTAGTATTTGCTGCGATTGGACTCTATTATCTTCGCTATGTCTGGCGTATGTATATCTTGGGAACTTCTTATCGCTTAGGGCAAATCATGCGGTCTCGTTTGTTTGAACACTTTACCAAGATGTCTCCCTCTTTTTACCAGACCTATCGGACAGGGGATTTAATGGCCCACGCGACCAATGATATCAATTCTCTCACCCGATTGGCGGGTGGTGGTGTAATGTCTGCGGTAGATGCGACGATTACAGCACTGGTCACCTTGCTCACTATGTTTTTCAGTATTTCATGGCAGATGACACTGGTAGCCATTATTCCATTGCCATTCATGGCGATTGCGACGAGTCGTTTAGGTCGAAAAACACACCGAGCTTTTAGCCAATCACAAGCAGCCTTTTCTGAGTTAAATAATAAGGTTCAGGAGTCTGTTTCAGGAATTAAAGTAACCAAGTCCTTCGGCTACCAGGCTGATGAGTTGGATTCATTTCAAACAGTGAATGAACGAACCTTCCAAAAGAATATGCAAACCATGAAATATGATAACCTATTTGATCCCATGGTCTTACTTTTTGTTGGTTTTTCCTATGTTCTCACCCTTTTAGTCGGTTCACTCATGATTCAGGCAGGAAGTGTGACGGTTGGGAATTTAGTCACCTTTATTAGTTATTTGGATATGTTAGTCTGGCCTTTAATGGCGATTGGTTTCTTGTTTAACATCACCCAGAGAGGAAACGTGTCTTATCAACGTATTGAAAATCTCTTGACGCATGAGTCTGAAGTTAAAGATCCAGAACATCCACTCCCTAGTATTCAGAATGGTCGTCTGGAGTATGCCATTGATCATTTTGCCTTTGAAGATGAAGATACGCTACATGAAATTCATTTTACCTTAGAAAAAGGTCAGACCTTAGGGTTGGTTGGTCAAACAGGTTCCGGAAAGACTTCTCTTTTAAAATTGCTTTTACGAGAGTATGATGTCAACCAAGGAGCTATCTACTTAAATGGGCATGACATACGAGAATATCGCTTGACCGATCTTCGTGGTTTGATTGGCTATGTTCCTCAAGACCAGTTTCTTTTTGCGACTTCTATCCTCGAGAATGTTCGTTTTGGAAATCCAAGTTTAACAGTTCCACAAGTGGTAGAAGCGACGAAGCTTGCTCAAGTCTATCAAGATATTACAGAGATGCCTCAGGGATTTGACACCATTATCGGTGAAAAAGGGGTCAGCTTATCGGGTGGGCAAAAACAACGTTTGGCCATGAGTCGTGCCATGATTTTAGATCCAGATATCTTGATTTTGGATGATTCTCTTTCAGCGGTGGATGCTAAGACAGAGTACGCCATCATAGACAATCTTAAGGCTACTCGCAAGGATAAGACAACCATTATTACCGCTCACCGTCTTAGTGCAGTTGTCCATGCAGACTTAATTTTGGTTCTACAGGATGGCCGGATTATTGAACGCGGGAAACACGATGATTTGTTGGCTTTGGGTGGCTGGTATGCCCAAACCTATGAATCACAACAGTTAGAAATGAAAGGAGAAGAAGATGCAGAATAAGCACCAACAGTGGATGGTATTGAAACGCCTCATTCGTTATCTCAAACCTTATACCTGGCTTACGATTTGTGCGCTTGCCTTTCTCCTATTTACAACGATTATTAAGAGTGTTATTCCTCTTGTTGCTTCTCAATTCATTGACCATTATCTCCATGATCTCAATCATGTGGCTATTTTGATGTTGCTTGGTTATTATTGCCTTTATATCTTGCAAATGCTTGTGCAATACGTGGGAAATCTCCTCTTTGCGCGCGTGTCCTATAGTATCGTCAGAGATATTCGACGAGATGCCTTTGCTAATATGGAAAAACTGGGGATGTCCTTCTTTGATAAGACACCTGCAGGTTCCATCGTGTCTCGTTTGACCAATGATACTGAGACCATTAGTGATATGTTTTCAGGAATTCTCTCAAGCTTTATCTCAGCAGTCTTTATCTTTGTGACGACCCTTTACACCATGATGATCTTGGATTATCGCTTAACAGGACTAATCATTTTATTTCTACCCTTGATTTTTGTTTTGGTTAATCTTTATCGAAAAAAATCGGTCCATATCATCGAAAAAACGAGGAGCCTCTTATCAGATATCAATAGCAAACTTGCAGAGAGTATCGAAGGAATTCGAATTATTCAGGCTTTCAATCAAGAAAAACGGTTACAGGAAGAATTTGACAAAATCAATGAAGAACATTTTGTTTATGCCAACCGTTCCATTTCAGTTGACTCTCTATTTTTGAGACCTGCGATGAGTCTACTCAAGCTCCTTGGTTATGCTGTCTTGATGGCTTATTTTGGCTATCGGGGTCTTTATATGGGAATCACTGCAGGGACTATGTATGCATTTATCCAGTATATCAATCGTCTCTTTGATCCCTTGATCGATGTATCACAGAATTTTTCGACCCTTCAAACTTCTATGGTTTCAGCAAGTCGTGTCTTTGCTATGATTGATCAAAGGGAGTACGAACCAGAACAGCAGTCTAAGGATGTACAGCTAACTGAGGGAAATGTCCGCTTTGAACATGTCTCTTTCTCCTATGATGGGAAACATCAGATTTTGGATGATATTTCCTTTACGGTCAATAAGGGAGAAACTATCGCCTTTGTCGGTCATACTGGTTCTGGGAAATCTTCTATCATCAATGTTCTCATGCGTTTTTATGAATTTCAGTCAGGTCGTGTCTATATAGATGATGTCGATATCCGAGACTATAGTCAGAAAGAATTGAGAAATAATATTGGGCTAGTCTTACAGGAACCCTTTCTTTATCATGGTACGATTAAGTCGAATATTGCCATGTATCAGGATCTCAGTGAAGAGGAAATTGAAAAAGCAGCGGTTTTTGTGGATGCCGATCCCTTCATTCAGAAATTGCCGGATGGCTATAATGCTCCTGTTTCTGAGCGTGGTTCAAGCTTTTCAACGGGACAACGTCAACTTCTGGCTTTTGCTCGTACGGTAGCCAGTCAACCCAAAATTCTGATTTTGGATGAAGCAACTGCTAATATTGATTCTGAAACAGAAACACTCGTTCAAAATTCCTTAGCGAAAATGAGAAAAGGACGGACAACCATTGCGATTGCTCACCGCCTATCTACTATTCAAGATGCCAACTGTATCTATGTCCTAGACAAGGGACGAATCATCGAGAGTGGGACCCACGAGGAACTTTTAGCCTTGGGAGGTACTTACTACAAAATGTATAGTCTTCAGGCAGGGGCACTATCCTAAGGAAGAATTCCTTGGAAATTCAGATTTCTTGTACAGGCTCTTTCATTTTGTGGTATAATGTAGAATGTTTAAAGATTCCATTTTAAAAAACAGAGGAGGATGTGCATGCTGAGATGGGATGAACTACCTCAAGAGATGCAATTGAGCGAGGTAAAACCATATTACCAGCTTGTCTCTAAAAGAAAAGGTTCACTGGTCCTCAAGCGTTGTCTAGATTTCTTTCTAGCCTTAGTCTTGTTAATCTTGACCTCACCCGTGTTTTTGGTTCTAAGCATTTGGATCAAGCTCGATAGTAAAGGACCAGTCATTTACAAGCAGGTGCGGGTAACCCAGTACAACCGTCATTTCAAGATATGGAAATTCCGTACCATGGTAACCGACGCTGATAAAAAAGGAAGCCTAGTGACTTCTGCAAATGATAGCCGTATTACCAAAGTTGGAAATTTCATTCGTCGTGTTCGTTTGGATGAACTGCCGCAATTGGTCAATGTTCTCAAAGGAGAGATGTCCTTTGTAGGCACTCGTCCTGAAGTACCACGCTACACAGAGCAATATAGTCCTGAGATGATGGCCACTTTGCTATTGCCAGCAGGGATTACATCGTTTGCAAGTATTAACTATAAGGACGAGGACGCCATCATCAGTCAAATGACTGCAAAAGGTATGACCGTTGATCAGGCTTATGTGGAAAGGGTCCTTCCAGAGAAGATGCACTTTAATCTAGCCTACTTACGTGATTTTAATTTCTTCGGAGATATTAAAATCATGTTCCAGACTGTAATTGAAGTTTTAAAATAAAGTAGTTCTAAGACTTAAAACCGATAAAAGGAGTAAAACAATGCCAAAGTATAATATTCCATTTTCACCACCTGATATTACTGAAGCTGAAATTGCCGAAGTAGCAGATACCCTTCGTTCTGGTTGGATCACAACAGGTCCAAAGACAAAAGAATTGGAACGTCGTCTATCTCTCTTCACTAAGACACCTAAAACAGTCTGCCTCAACTCTGCCACAGCAGCCCTTGAATTGATTTTGCGCGTGCTTGAAGTGGGGCCTGGTGATGAAGTTATCGTTCCAGCTATGACTTATACAGCTTCATGTAGTGTCATCACTCACGTAGGTGCGACACCAGTTATGGTTGATATCCAAGGTGATACTTTCGAAATGGATTATGACAAGCTTGAACAAGCGATTACTGAGAAGACTAAGGTTATCATCCCAGTGGAACTTGCGGGAATTATCTGTGACTATGATCGTTTGTTTCAAGTTGTTGAGAAGAAACGTGACTTATTTACAGCTACTAGCAAGTGGCAAAAGGTCTTTAATCGTATTGTTATAGTATCTGATAGTGCCCATGCTTTAGGTTCAACCTACAAAGGGCAACCAGCTGGGGCCATTGCAGACTTTACGTCATTCTCTTTCCACGCAGTCAAGAACTTTACAACTGCTGAAGGGGGAAGTGCAACTTGGAAAGCTAATCCAGCTATTGATGATGAAGAAATGTACAAGGAATTCCAGATTCTTTCTCTTCATGGTCAAACCAAAGATGCGCTTGCTAAGATGCAACTAGGTTCATGGGAATATGATATTGTAAAACCTGCCTATAAGTGTAACATGACAGATATTATGGCTTCGATTGGTTTGGTACAATTGGACCGTTATCCTGGCTTGCTTCACCGTCGTAAAGAGATCGTGTCTCGTTATGACCGTGGATTTGCAGGAACTCGGATTCATCCCTTAACTCATCAGACAGATACTGTTGAATCTTGTCGTCACCTTTACGTTACCCATGTAGAAGGTGCTAGTCTCGAAGAGCGAAATCAGATTATCCAAGAATTGGCTAAGGCAGGAATCGCAAGTAACGTTCATTACAAGCCCCTTCCACTTTTGACAGCTTATAAGAATCTTGGCTTTGATATGGCAAACTATCCTAAGGCTTATGCCTACTTTGTAAACGAGATTACACTACCACTTCACACGAAATTAACGGATGAAGAAGTGGATTATATCATTGAGACTTTTGTTAGAGTTTCAGAAGAGGTTCTTGGTTCTTCAAAAAAATAACAAAAAGGTCTTGACAAAGAAAAAGCAAAATTTTATAATAATCTAAACAAATCAGAAAAGTAATTATTTTTTAATCTTCAGGGAGCCTGTGGTTACTGTGAACAGGTGATTGAGAGTAATGAAATTGGGCTGGTTTGGAAATATGAATTTGAAACAATGAAAATTCGGTGCGCACACCTTACAGTGCAACTTGTTGATAGACAAGGCAGAGATGTAAAGGGGATAGTCTCTTTACAATTGAGGTGGCACCGCGTCCCGAACGCCCTCACACAGATTTTTCTGTGTGAGGGCTTTTTGTTTATCCTCGAATTGGTAGTTCTAAAAAATGGGCCAAGGAAAGATAAAAATAGCATCAAGTTTTAAATTTTTAAAAAGATGGGAAAGATACAGAGATTTCTCTCACAGAGAGCTTGTGGTTGCTGAAAACAAGCAGAGAAAACTGTAAGGTTGGGTCCATCTGAAAATGAGAGAAGAAAACATGATTCTCAAGGGAGTGCCCTTTATCGCACAGCCTGTTACAAGAAGGTTCTGAGACAGGAATGAGAGATAGGAGAAATCCTATAATTGAGGTGGCACCGCGAATTTCGTCCTCACGCAAGTTATTTTGCGTGGGGATTTTTTGTAGAATCAACACGGGATCTAAGAAGAACTGAAAGGGGAATTACAATGGAACGAATCATTCATGGAGATGTTTTATCACCAATCTTGGCTTATATGCGCTTAAACGGAAAACACAAGGTCATACTTGAAAGTATCCCAAGAGAAAAAGAAAATGCTCGATTTTCTATCTTAGCCTATAACCCAGTTTTTGAGATTAAGTTTGAAAATGGAGTTCTTTATCAGAATGGTCAGGTAATTGATCGAGATCCTTTGGATTTCCTCTATGAGGTGACTCATAAGAGCCAGCACCATTCAGACCTACCTTTTGGTGGTGGAGCTATCGGATTTGTTGGCTATGATATGATTTCTCTCTATGAAGAAATTGGCCAGCTTCCTGAGGATACGATTGGGACGCCAGATATGCATTTCTTTGTTTACGAGAGTTATATGGTATTTGACCACAAGAAAGAAAAAATTCATATCATCGAGGATGCTCTCTACAGTAATCGAAGCAATGAAGAACTAGAAGTGGCTTTAGATCAGGTTTTAGAAGAGTTGAAAATCCCTGCTCCAAATGAATTTGAAGATTTGGACGTTTCTCCACTTCAGTTTAGACCACATATCTCTCCACAGAAATTTGAAGAAATGGTAGAAACAGCTCGCGACTTGATTCGCAACGGAGATATGTTCCAATGTGTGCTTAGCCAGCGCTTCTCCGCAGAGGTAACTGGAAATCCTTTTGACTTCTACAGAAATCTCCGAGTGACCAATCCATCAAATTACCTCTACTTTTATGATTTTGGAGATTATCAAATTATCGGTGCCAGTCCTGAGAGCTTGGTTTCCGTCAAGAATGGTATCGTGACAACCAATCCAATTGCAGGTACGCGACCTAGAGGCACTAATGACGAGGAAGATGCAGCACTTGCAAGTGATCTACTTTCTGATGAAAAGGAAACGGCAGAACACCGAATGTTGGTGGATTTGGGACGAAATGATATCGGTAGAATTGCTGAAACAGCCAGTGTCCAAGTAACTAAGTATATGGAAGTGGAACTTTTCCGTTATGTCATGCATTTGACCAGCGTGGTTAAAGGACATTTATTACCAGAACTGACTGCCATGGATGCCTTGAAGGCGACACTTCCGGCAGGAACAGTATCGGGAGCACCAAAGATTCGGGCCATGAAACGCATCTATGAACTAGAAACAGAGAAGCGAGGCGTATACGCAGGGGCTATCGGTTACCTATCAGCAACTGGAGACATGGATTTTGCCATTGCAATTCGAACCATGATTCTCAAAAATAAAACAGCCTACGTACAGGCTGGTGCAGGAATTGTTTATGATTCTATCGCCCAAAACGAATACCAAGAAACCATTAACAAAGCTAAATCTATGACTAGAATGGGAGAACTAAGACCATGATCTTATTGATTGACAATTATGATTCATTTACCTATAACCTGGCTCAATACATTGGGAATTTCGCCCCTGTTGAAGTTTTGAGAAATGATGATCCACATCTTTATGAAGAAGCTACAAAGGCAGATGGATTGGTCTTTTCTCCTGGTCCAGGTTGGCCAGCTGATGCTGGGAAAATGGAAGAAATGATTCGTGATTTTGCAGGTAAGAAACCTATTCTAGGGATTTGTTTGGGGCACCAAGCCATTGCAGAAGTCTTTGGTGGTAAGTTGGGCTTGGCTCCTAAAGTTATGCACGGGAAACAAAGTCAAATCCGATTTGAAACTCCATCAGTTCTCTATCAAGGGATTGAGGACAATCGTCTAGTCATGCGTTACCACAGTATTTTAATTGAAGAGATGCCAGAAGAGTTTGAAGTGACAGCTCGTTCGACAGATGACCAAGCTATTATGGGGATTCAACACAAAAACTTGCCGATTTATGGCTTGCAGTATCATCCAGAAAGTATTGGAACGCCAGATGGTCTATCTTCTATTCAGAATTTTATCGAGAAAGTTGTAAAGTGAGGAACACAAAATGAAAGAAATTATTGAAAAATTAGCCAACTTTGAAGATTTATCAAGTGTTGAAATGACAGATGTGATCGAACGCATCGTGACAGGGCGAGTGACAGAAGCACAAATCGCTTCACTACTTTTAGCTCTTAAAATGAAGGGAGAAACACCTGAAGAAAGAACAGCCCTCGCTCAAGTCATGAGAGGACATGCTCAACACATTCCAACAAATATTCAAGATGCTATGGATAACTGTGGTACAGGTGGAGATAAGTCATTTAGCTTTAATATCTCAACAACTGCAGCTTTTGTCTTGGCAGGTGGTGGCATTAACATGGCCAAACATGGCAATCGTTCTATCTCTTCTAAATCTGGTTCAGCAGATGTTTTGCAAGCTTTGGGAATCAATATTGACCTTAAACCATCACAATTGGGTAAGGTATTTGACCAAACTGGAATCGTCTTTCTCTTTGCAAAAAACATGCACCCAGCCATGAAATACATTATGCCAGCTCGTTTGGAGTTGGGAATTCCAACTATCATGAATTTGACAGGTCCACTCATTCACCCAATGGTCTTGGAAACACAGCTTCTAGGAATCAGTCGTCCTGAACTTCTGGAAAGTACTGCTCAGGTTTTGAAAAACATGGGTCGCAAACGTGCTATCGTAGTAGCTGGTCCAGAAGGATTAGATGAGGCTGGTTTGAATGGTACTACCAGCATTGCCCTTCTTGAAAATGGTGAAATCACTTTGTCAACCTTTACTCCAGAAGATTTGGGAATGGAACGCATTGCCATTGAGGACATTCGTGGTGGAAATGCTCATGAGAATGCAGCCATTCTTGTTAGCGTTCTCAATAACGAACCAAGTCCATTCTTGGAAACAACAGTCTTAAATGCTGGCCTTGGTTTTTATGCCAATGGTAAGGTAGATAGTATCAAAGACGGAGTTGAAATGGCACGCCAAGTGATTGCTAGTGGTAAGGCTCTTGAAAAACTCAGACTATTACAGGAGTATCAAAAATGAGTCAGGAATTTTTGTCACGTATCTTAGAGCAGAAGGCGCGTGAAGTTGAAAAGATGGAACGAGAGGAACTTCAGCCCTTGCGTGAAAGCTATCGCTTAGCTGAATATTTGAAAAACCATCAAGAACGTCTGCAAATTATTGCAGAGGTCAAGAAGGCGAGTCCAAGTATGGGTGATATCAACTTGGATGTGGATATCGTTCAACAGGCCCAGACTTACGAGGCTAACGGTGCTGTTATGATTTCTGTTCTGACAGATGAAGTTTTCTTCAAAGGTCATTTGGATTATCTGCGAGAGATTTCTAGTCAGGTAAACATCCCGACACTGAATAAGGATTTTATTATCGATGAAAAGCAAATCATCCGTGCTCGCAATGCAGGTGCGACCGTCATCTTGCTCATCGTAGCGGCCTTATCAGAAGAACGTCTCAAGGAACTCTATGACTACGCGACAGAGCTTGGTCTGGAAGTCTTGGTGGAAACTCATAATCTAGCTGAACTAGAAGTGGCTCACAGACTCGGTGCTCAAATTATCGGTGTCAACAATCGCAATTTAACCAGCTTTGAAGTCGACTTGCAGACCAGTGTAGACTTGGCTAAATACTTCAAGGACGATTGCTTGTACATTTCCGAATCTGCTATTTTCACAGGGCAGGATGCAGAGCGAGTAGCACCATACTTTAACGGAATTCTGGTGGGAACGGCTCTCATGCAGGCAGAAGATGTAGCCCAGAGAATCAAGGAGTTGCAAATTGACAAAGGTTAAGATTTGTGGATTATCGACAAAAGGAGCAGTAGAAGCAGCTGTGTCGGCAGGAGCCGACTACATCGGTTTTGTCTTTGCACCTAGTAAAAGACAGGTGACCTTGGAAGAGGCTGCTGAGTTGGCTGAGCTCATTCCTGTAGATGTAAAGAAGGTTGGAGTATTTGTTTCACCCAGTCGGGCAGAACTGTTAGAAGCGATTGATAAAGTTGGCTTGGACTTGGTACAGGTTCACGGTCGAGTGGCAGATGATTTATTTGAGAATTTACCTTGTGCAAGTATTCAGGCTGTTCAAGTAGACGGGGATGGACATGTACCCAATTCTCAGGCAGATTATCTACTCTTTGATGCACCTGTCGCAGGAAGTGGTCAAACATTTGATTGGGGGCAACTGGATACGACAGAACTATCTCAGCCTTTCTTCATCGCAGGTGGACTTAACGAAGATAATGTAGAAGAAGCAATTCAACACTTTACTCCCTATGCAGTAGATGTATCAAGTGGGGTAGAGACAAACGGACAAAAAGATCATGAAAAGATTAGAAGATTTATAGAGAGGGTAAAACATGGCATATCAAGAACCAAATAAAGATGGATTTTACGGGAAATTCGGTGGACGCTTTGTCCCAGAAACATTGATGACAGCAGTATTGGAATTGGAAGAGGCTTATCGTGAAAGTCAGGCAGACCCAAGTTTCCAAGAGGAATTAAACCAACTTTTGCGCCAGTATGTAGGACGTGAAACTCCCCTTTACTACGCAAAAAACTTGACCCAGCATATCGGCGGAGCCAAGATTTACCTTAAACGTGAAGACCTCAACCATACAGGCGCCCACAAGATTAACAATGCCTTAGGACAAGTTCTTCTGGCTAAACGCATGGGAAAGAAGAAAATTATCGCTGAAACAGGTGCTGGTCAGCATGGTGTAGCAACTGCAACTGCTGCAGCCCTCTTCAACATGGAATGTACTATCTATATGGGTGAGGAAGATGTTAAACGCCAAGCACTCAATGTCTTCCGTATGGAACTTTTGGGAGCCAAGGTGGAAGCTGTAACAGATGGTTCGCGCGTGCTCAAAGACGCGGTCAATGCAGCCCTTCGTTCTTGGGTAGCCAACATCGACGATACCCACTATATCCTTGGTTCTGCCTTGGGGCCTCATCCATTCCCAGAAATCGTTCGTGACTTCCAAAGTGTTATCGGTAGAGAAGCTAAACAACAGTACCGTGAATTGACAGGGCAAGATTTACCAGATGCCCTAGTAGCCTGTGTTGGTGGTGGTTCGAATGCTATCGGGCTTTTCCATCCATTTGTGGAAGATGAGTCAGTGGCTATGTATGGAGCTGAAGCAGCAGGACTAGGTGTGGATACAGAGCACCACGCAGCTACTTTGACTAAGGGTCGTCCAGGTGTTCTCCACGGTTCTCTCATGGATGTACTCCAAGATGCCCATGGACAAATCTTAGAAGCCTTCTCTATCTCAGCAGGTTTGGACTACCCAGGTATCGGTCCAGAACATTCTCATTACCACGATATCAAGCGTGCGACCTATGTTCCTGTGACAGATGAGGAAGCCTTGGAAGGATTCCAACTCTTGTCTCGTGTGGAAGGGATTATCCCAGCTTTGGAGTCTAGTCATGCTATCGCCTTTGCAGTGAAATTGGCCAAAGAACTTGGACCAGACAAGTCTATGATTGTCTGTCTATCAGGTCGTGGGGACAAGGATGTGGTTCAAGTCAAAGACCGCTTGGAAGCAGATGCAGCAAAGAAGGGAGAAACTCATGTCTAAGACACTAACAGAAAAATTGAACGCTATTAAAGCAGCTGGAAAGGGCATTTTTGTTCCTTATATCATGGCTGGAGATCACGAAAAAGGTTTGGATGGACTAGCTGAAACAATCCACTTTTTAGAAGACTTGGGGGTATCTGCCATTGAGGTAGGAGTTCCATTCTCGGATCCGGTTGCAGATGGTCCTGTTATCGAAGAAGCAGGCTTGCGCAGTCTAGCTCGCGGAACCTCTACCCAGGCTTTGGTTGAAGCCTTGAAAACTATTGAAACAGAGGTTCCGCTTGTCATCATGACCTACTTTAACCCCCTCTTTCAGTACGGTGTGGAGAAATTGGTTAAAGACCTTTCTGATACAGCGGTTAAGGGCTTGATTATCCCAGACCTGCCTCATGAACATGCTAACTTTGTAGAGCCCTTTTTGGCAGGTACAGACATTGCCTTGATTCCCCTAGTAAGCTTGACGACAGGAATTGAGCGTCAAAAAGAACTCATTGAGGGAGCTGAAGGTTTTGTATATGCTGTTGCTATCAATGGGGTCACAGGGAAATCAGGAAATTACCGAGATGACTTGGACAAGCACTTGGCTCAACTGCATCAAGTGGCTGACATTCCAGTCTTGACAGGATTTGGTGTATCCACACAGGCTGATGTAGAACGCTTTAATGCGGTATCAGATGGCGTCATCGTCGGTTCCAAAATTGTTAAGGCTTTACATGAAGGTCAAGTGGCAGAAATTGCAGACTTTATACGAGAAGCAGTAGCTTACCAAAAATAATCAGACAAGCAGCCAGTAAGAGGAAAGGCACAAAAGGAAGTCTTTCCTTTTTCTTTAGTAGGAGAAAGGCTAGGATGCCTGTAGTAGAGGCAAATTGAATTAAAATCAATATTTCTGTAAGTGTAAAAACGAGTGCACAAGAAGCCAGAAAGAGAAAATCACCGGCTCCTATGCGGATATTGATAAAGTGAGCCAAAATTCCCAAGATAAGAAAGAAAATCATAACTAGATTCCAGCCACAGCAAACCATGAGAATTAAGTGAAAAATTAGCCAGACTAGCAGGGGGTATTCTTGATGGCGAAAGTCGTAGATGCCCAAGGTCAAGCCAGCAGCGATCAGGATGATTTGCCCCAAAGTTAAAAAATCGCAAGAAAAAGCCAGAAAGAGAAGTCCTAGGGACAACTCAAAAAGGGCATAACAGACAGGATAGCGAGCCTTGCAGTAACGACAGCGAAAGCAACCAATCACTTGAGAGATAATCGGAATCAGATCCAGTGGTCTCAAGCGAGTTTGACAAGAATCACAGTGACTAGCAGGAAAGACAATGGATTTCTCAGGAAAACGGTCAATGACCAAACCTAGAAAGGAAGCGAGAATGCTTCCAACAAGAAAAAAGTAAAGATGAATCATACTTATTAATTCGGAAAAAATATGAGAAATAGTATAATAGTTGGATAGAGAAGGAGTTTTAGGAGCAAATATGAACATTCACTTTGAAAAAGGCCTTCAGTTAGAAAATGCCCAAGTCATTTGTCGTTGGTCTAATGCTTTGGGAGAAAGTTTTCAGAAGCAATGGATGGGGCCGAAGATTTCTTATCCCTTGATTGTCCAATCCTTACAAAAGATGGAAGGAATTTTTTCCATTTTTGCTGAAGAAGAGTTTGTAGGCGTCATACAGAAAATCAAACTAGAAGATAAAAATATTCATGTTGGAAGATTTCTCATAGCTCCTCATAGGCAGGGGAAAGGATTAGGTCGAAAAGCTTTCCAGTACTTTCTTCAAAAAATGTTTGAAAATGAAGAAATAGAAAGTATTTCCCTAACGGTTTTTGAGTCCAATCCAATAGCAAAAAAACTCTATCAAAAAGAAGGATTTAAAGTCGTTCAAACCATTGAAAATCCTGAGCGAAAATTCATCATGAAAAAGGTCAGATAGAACATAAATAACTTCGAAGGAGCGTCCCCGGACAATTTTGTTTTCTAAAACTTGTTGTCTGTGTCATTTCTTGATAGAATAGAGGTATGACTAGATATAAAGCTATAATTTCTTATGATGGCTATGCTTTTGCTGGTTTTCAGCGGCAACCTCACGCGCGTAGTGTTCAAGAGGAAATTGAAAAAACCTTGACAAGGCTTAATAAAGGTTTAGGCGTTACGATTCATGGTGCGGGTCGGACGGACAGTGGTGTTCATGCATTAGGTCAGGTCATCCACTTTGATCTTCCCTATCAGATGGATGAGGAGAAACTTCGCTTTGCTCTGGATACTCAAAGTCCTGAAGATATCGATGTGATTTCGATTGAGATTGTGGCTGATGATTTTCATTGCCGTTATGCCAAGCATAGCAAAACCTATGAGTTTATCGTAGATAGAGGACGGCCAAAAAATCCTATGCGCCGTCATTATGCTACTCACTTTCCTTATCCACTCGATGTGGAGCGGATGCAGCTTGCTGTAAAAAAACTGGAGGGAACACATGACTTTACTGGTTTTACAGCATCAGGAACTAGCGTAGAAGACAAGGTCAGAACCATCACAGAAGCTAGTCTTAAGGTTGATGAGACGGGGCAATTTTTAACCTTTACCTTTTCTGGCAATGGTTTCCTCTATAAGCAGATTCGAAATATGGTTGGAACCTTGCTTAAGATTGGCAACAATCGGATGCCAATCGAGCAGATTGACCTCATCTTGGAGAAAAAGGACAGACAGTTGGCGGGCCCGACTGCTGCGCCAAATGGATTATATTTAAAGGAGATTCGTTATGAAGAATAATCGTATTTTAGCACTTTCAGGAAATGATATTTTTAGTGGTGGTGGACTTGCAGCAGACCTTGCAACCTATACCTTGAATGGTTTGCATGGATTTGTAGCTGTCACTTGCTTAACAGCCTTGACGGAAAATGGTTTTGAAGTTTTTTCAACAGAAGACACAATCTTCCAACAAGAGTTGGATAGCCTTGCTAAAGTTGAGTTTGGAGGAATCAAAATTGGTCTTTTGCCAACGGTGAGTGTAGCTGAGAAAGCCCTAAACTTTATTAAATCGCGTCCTGGAGTTCCAGTAGTTTTGGATCCTGTATTGGTTTGTAAGGAGACACATGATGTGGCTGTTAGTGAACTTTGCCAAGAATTGATTCGCTTTTTCCCTTATATTAGTATTTTAACACCCAATCTTCCAGAAGCTGAATTGCTTGCAGATCAAAAGATTGAGACTTTAGAAGATATGAAGCAGGCAGCTCAAAAACTACATAGTCTTGGTGCTCCAGCTGTGGTTATTAAGGGCGGAAATCGCCTCAGTCAAGATAAGGCATTAGATGTATTTTATGATGGTAAGAACTTTACAGTTTTGGAAAATCCTGTTATTGAAGGACAAAATGCAGGTGCTGGTTGTACCTTTGCCTCAAGCATTGCTAGTCAATTAGTCAAGGGAGAGGAGCTATTACCAGCGGTTGAGAGTTCTAAAGCCTTTGTGTACCGTGCTATCGCACAAGCAGATCAATATGGAGTAAGACAATATGAAGCAAACCAAAACAAGTAAAATCGCCCTATTATCAATACTGACTGCCCTCTCGGTAGTTTTAGGTTATATTGTCAAAATCCCGACCCAAACAGGAATCTTAACTCTTTTAGATGCTGGTATCTTCTTCACTGCTTTTTATTATGGAAAACGAGAAGGAGCTATAGTCGGAGGTCTAGGAGGTTTCATTATTGACCTGATTTCAGGTTATCCTCATTGGATGTTTTTCAGCTTGCTTTTCCATGGCTTGCAGGGTTACTTTGCAGGTTTTAAAGGAAAATGGCAGTGGCTTGGATTAGTTTTGGCAACTTTTCTCATGGTAGCTGGATATGCATGTGCGACTTCTTGGATGAAAGGTTGGGGCGCAGCCCTGACAGATATTCCTCACAATGTGTTGCAGAATTTTATTGGAATGATTGTTGGGTATCTTCTTTATCAAAGTATCAAGAAAATTAGTAAGCAGTAAAAAGCGAGTCTTCCAAGGGACCTATTGAAAAATCTCTGAATTTTTGCTAAAATGAAAGCTATGAAAACACTCTATGATGTGCAACAATTTCTCAAGCAGTTCGGCATCATTGTCTATATGGGCAAGCGTCTCTATGATATTGAATTGATGAAGATTGAACTATATCGAATCTATGATGCAGGTTTGATGGACAAGCTAGATTACCTAGAAGCGGAAGCTATTCTTCGTAGAGAGCACAAGTTAGAATTAGACAATTTAGAAAAAAATGGAGATTAAAGATTATGGTAACTTTGGTATTATGGGGACTTATAGTGGCAATGTTGGCATGGATGGGATACAACTATCTTCGTATTCGCCGTGCAGCGAAAATTGTAGACAATGCAGAGTTTGAATCTTTGATTCGAACAGGGCAGTTGATTGATGTACGTGATCCAGTAGATTTTCACAGAAAGCATATCTTGGGAGCGCGTAATATTCCTTCAACACAGATAAAGACGAGTTTGGCAGCTCTTCGTAAGGATAAGCCTGTTCTTCTGTATGAAAACCAACGTGCGCAACGTGTCACAAATGCAGCGCTTTTCTTGAAAAAACAAGGTTTCTCAGAAATCTATATCCTCTCTTATGGATTGGATTCTTGGACTGGGAAGGTGAAATCTAATTAACAATGTGAAAAAAACTTGTCACATATGTTTAATATAGAAATATGACTTTTTATAGTATAATAGTAATATAAATTTTAAGGAGTTTTTATTATGCAAGAAAAGAAAAAAGCATCGCTTGTTTTAGGTATCCTATCTATCGTCCTTGGTTTGTTATCTCCAATCGTAGGTCTGATTTTGGGTATCATTGGATTAGTATTGGGTAATTCACACCAAAATCAATCTGGACTAAATTATAAAACAGAAAAAATTCTCAATATCGTAGGGATTGTCATTTCAGTCCTTAACTGGATTGCAGGAGTCGTTTTGATGATGCACTAATCAGGATTCTAACAAAAAAAGCTTTATTTTTAAAGCTTTTTTGTTTTACCCATTTTCTTCACGTAGTTTTTAATCATTTCTAATTCTTTTGATTAGGGATGGTTACAGAGAGGAAATACTTGTTACCTAATAGATATAGCCAACTTATATGGTATAATGAATCTGTAATAAATTTAAGGAGTTTTTATAATATGAATACAGAAGAAAAGAAAAAAGCGCCAATTGTTTTGAGTATCCTATCTATCATATTTGCCTTTGGATTTCCAGTGTTCAGTATTATTTTTGGTATTTTTGGTTTGGCATTGGCTAATTCACATCAAAAAGAGTCTGGACTAGACTATAAGACAGAAAAAATTCTCTCTATTTTAGGGATTGTGTTAGGGATTGTGATTTCTGCACTTATCTGTATCGTACTTATCTCACAACTTTCGAGAATTAATTAAAAAAAAGCTTTATTTTTAAAGCTTTTTTATTTTATTCACTTTCCTCTAAGTAGTTTTTAATGATTTTCAATTCCTCTTGAGTCAAGGGTCGGTATTGACCTTCTGCTAACTCTGAATCTAATGTAAAATCCCCGAACTGAACTCTTTTTAAGGCAGTTACCTTGACACCGACTGAGAGAAACATTTTCTTGACCTGATGAAATTTCCCTTCAGAGATGGTGATGGTGGCTCTGCTGAGGCTAGGGCTTGCTACTTGAATCTCAAGTTGAGCTGGTTTACAGGCAGTTCCATCTAAAAAGATAATCCCATCTTTGAACTGTTGGATGTGGTCGGATGAGAGCAGTCCATTGACTTCAACTTGGTAAGCTTTATCTACATGATATTGAGGATGGAGAAGTTGAAAACCCAGGGGCCCATTATCCGTCAAGAGAAGAAGACCTGTTGTATCTCGATCCAGTCGACCAATTGCATAGAGTTGCTCTGACTGGAAATGTTTAGGCAGTAGGTCCATGACCGTTGGTAGTTCCTTGTCCTTTCTTGCAGTCACGACTCCATTTGGCTTATGGAGCATGAGGTAGATGTGCTCATATCCTTGGATTTGGCGCCCTTGAAAGACTAGTTGCTGTAATCCTGTGTCAATATTTTGTGCAAGGGAAGAAGCCGCTTTCCCATCTATAAAGATTTCTTTTTTTAGGAGAGCCTGTCTCATAGCTTTCCGACTGATTTTTTCCTGGGCTAATAATTTATCTAAACGCATATCAGCCTATCTTATCACAAGATGCCATTTTTGAAAAGAAAAGGCATGGGAAGAAAAGTTTTTGAAAACATTTACACTTACTTGAGTTAAGTCATTTGCCTAAAATTGTGGTATAATCGTTCAGTTAGAAAATAAATTTTTGAATATAACAGAGGAAATCATGACAAAATTAAGAGAAGATATCCGCAACGTAGCCATTATTGCTCACGTTGACCACGGAAAAACAACCCTCGTTGATGAATTGTTGAAACAATCATCAACACTTGATGCACGTACAGAACTAGCTGAGCGTGCTATGGACTCAAACGATATCGAAAAAGAGCGTGGAATTACGATTCTTGCGAAAAATACAGCAGTTGCCTACAACGGAACTCGTATCAACATCATGGACACACCAGGACACGCGGACTTCGGTGGAGAAGTTGAGCGTATCATGAAAATGGTTGACGGTGTTGTTTTGGTTGTAGATGCCTACGAAGGAACTATGCCACAGACTCGTTTCGTATTGAAAAAAGCCTTGGAACAAGACCTTGTGCCGATCGTTGTAGTTAACAAAATCGATAAGCCATCTGCTCGTCCAGCAGAAGTAGTAGACGAAGTCTTGGAACTCTTCATCGAGCTTGGTGCGGATGATGACCAACTTGACTTCCCAGTAGTCTATGCTTCAGCAATCAACGGAACATCTTCATTGTCAGATGATCCAGCCGACCAAGAAAAGACTATGGCGCCAATCTTTGATACCATTATTGACCACATTCCAGCTCCAATCGATAACTCAGATGAGCCACTTCAATTCCAAGTGTCTCTTCTTGACTACAATGATTTCGTTGGTCGTATCGGTATCGGACGTGTCTTCCGTGGTACTGTTAAGGTCGGAGACCAAGTTACCCTTTCTAAATTGGATGGTACAACCAAGAACTTCCGTGTGACGAAACTCTTTGGTTTCTTTGGTTTGGAACGCCGTGAAATCCAAGAAGCCAAGGCTGGTGACTTGATTGCCGTATCAGGTATGGAAGATATCTTTGTCGGGGAAACAATCACTCCAACAGATGCAGTTGAAGCTCTTCCAGTTCTTCACATCGACGAACCTACTCTTCAAATGACCTTCTTGGTTAACAACTCACCATTTGCTGGTCGCGAAGGTAAATGGGTTACTTCTCGTAAGGTTGAAGAACGTCTTCAAGCTGAGTTGCAAACAGACGTATCTCTTCGTGTAGATCCAACAGACTCACCAGATAAATGGACAGTTTCAGGACGTGGGGAATTGCACTTGTCTATCTTGATTGAAACCATGCGTCGTGAAGGTTATGAGCTTCAAGTGTCTCGTCCAGAAGTTATCGTCAAAGAAATCGATGGTGTGAAATGCGAGCCATTTGAGCGCGTGCAAATCGATACTCCAGAAGAATACCAAGGTTCTGTTATCCAAAGCCTTTCTGAACGTAAGGGTGAAATGTTGGATATGATTTCAACTGGTAATGGTCAAACTCGTTTGGTCTTCCTAGTTCCTGCGCGTGGTTTGATCGGATACTCAACTGAGTTCTTGTCAATGACTCGTGGTTACGGAATCATGAACCATACCTTCGACCAATACTTGCCATTGATTCCAGGGGAAATTGGTGGACGTCACCGTGGTGCCCTTGTTTCGATCGATGCTGGTAAGGCTACAACCTACTCTATCATGTCTATCGAAGAACGTGGTACTATCTTTGTAAACCCAGGTACTGAGGTTTACGAAGGAATGATCATCGGTGAAAACTCTCGTGAGAATGACTTGACTGTTAATATCACGAAAGCAAAACAAATGACTAACGTTCGTTCAGCTACTAAGGACCAAACAGCGGTTATCAAAACTCCTCGTATCTTGACACTTGAAGAATCACTTGAGTTCTTGAATGACGATGAGTACATGGAAGTAACGCCTGAATCGATTCGTTTGCGTAAGCAAATCCTCAACAAGGCAGAGCGTGAGAAAGCAAACAAAAAGAAAAAATCAGCTGAATAAGAGCTAGAAAGAGATAAAAATGGTCTATTTAATCATAGGGATACTCTTATTATTACTCTATGTATTTGCGACACCTCAAAGTATCAAGGGGACGGTCAATGTTGTAATATTAGTCTTTGGACTTGTTGCCCTCGTAATCTTGTTGCTCTTGTCTGCCCTACAGATTTTCCAACTTCCAGCAGAAATCTTTATTACATTGGGAATGCTGGCTCTTACTTACTTTAGTTTGAGAGACATCAGTCTCATGTCGATTCGAAAGAAGCGAGAAAATTAAATCTATTCATAACAAAAAACTTCTATCAGCAACTCAGTTGCCGATAGAAGTTTTTATTTGTTACTGTTTTTGTCAGAATAACGTTGGTAGAAATCTACTTTTATCTGGATAAAATGTTCTAATTCACGAAAGAGTTGTAGAAGCGTAGCCCGTGTCTCAAACTCTTCTCTAGTTTTAGGGAGAGAGCGATTGCGAAACACCTCTAGGTAGCTCTCAATATCATTCAATAAGTTGTAGGCTGGATTTGTTTGACTCAATTGGCTAGCTGTTTTTGAAAAGAGTTGAGCGACAATCAAACTCTCGCTAGCGGCTAGTTGGCATGTGTTAATCTGTTGAGCCATATTTCTCAAGATACGCGTTTGTCTTTGCCGCATCTCAAAGTAGTGGATATGATAATCTGTCTGGTGAAAGAGATGGTCAGAGTGATCGAGATAAACCAACTTAAGAGCATCCTCAAGTAGTTGATCAAGTTCATTTACAAGTTGAGCCTGATTACGGCCATCTCCTCTTTTCAGATAGTAAGAAAGCCGTAGAAGAACATCTCTGAGTTTTTCTTCAACAAGAGTATGATAATGTTGAATGTCTTTTTCACGTGAAGGCATGTAGAGATTGACCAGAAGTGCAAAACCAGTACCGATTAGGAAGAGTAAGAGCTCATTCAGTAAAAGTGTTGGTGATGTTGTTTGTTGGATTAAGAGATGGCTGACCAGGACGCTACTAGGAGTAATCCCAATTTCCCAACCGAGTTTATAGGCTAGAGGAACATAGATTGCTAAGTAAAGTCCAAAGCTCCAGATATGATAGCCAGTCAGTTGGAAAGCTATAACACCAACTAAGAGAGCTAGAAGAGTTGAAAAGAGACGATTGCGGGCTAGCTTGATCGTGCTTCTTCGAGTATCAGAAAGACTCAAGATAGCAATGATACCAGCTGATACAGCTGACGACAAATCAAAAAAGTATGCTAGAAAACAGGCAAAACAGGTTGCCAGGACTAATTTTAAAGTACGTTGTGTGATAGACATAGAATACTTCCTTGAGATAAATGATTTAATATTTTAATGGTCGGTATGGTAAAAAAGTCTATTCCAATAGAATCATTAAGAAAATAATTAGTTCTTCTTGTAGTGGTTTGATTATAGTATAAATATGTTTTGAAATCAAGTCAATCTATTGATAATATTGGCAGAATGAATATTTGCCAAACTGGTTCAGATATCGTTTTGTGGTATAATAATTAGAAAGGAGTTTACTATGCCAACATTTATTCAAAATTATATCGATAAGTTAAATATCAGCAGTATTCTAGAAGAGTTGTTTTCAAAATCAGTCTCTCTAGTCCTTCTTTTTATTGTCTTTTATATCGTTAAAATAATTCTCCATCAAGTTGTGAAAAGAGTCGTTAAACCATCCTTAAAATTCTCCCAGAAAGATGAGGCGCGCCAAAAGACAATTTCTAGATTGATTGAAAATATTTTGAACTACACCCTCTATTTCTTTTTACTTTACTTTGTTTTATCTACTCTAGGCTTACCTGTATCAAGTCTTCTGGCAGGTGCTGGGATTGCTGGGGTGGCAATCGGGATGGGTGCTCAAGGCTTCTTGTCAGACGTGGTCAATGGCTTTTTCATCCTCTTTGAGCGCCAGTTAGATGTTGGAGATCAAGTTGAGTTTACGAATGGTCCGATTACAATCTCTGGTAAGGTTGTGAGTGTCGGTATTCGTACGACTCAACTGCGCAGTGAGGATGGAGTCCTTCACTTTGTTCCCAATAGAAGTATCACGGTTGTCAGCAATTTTTCAAGGAAAGAAGAGAACTGAAATTTTACCTCTTTTATGGTACAATAGAAAGAGTTTGGTAAAGGAGAAACGATGTTTTTAGATGAGCAATTAGGAAATGATTGTGTTTGGATCAATCTAGATGTAGAAAAAATTAAAAATCTTGAAGATTTATCTGAAATCTACGGATTGGATAAGGAAACCATCGAATATGCGCTGGATAAAAATGAACGTGCCCATATGGATTATAACCGTGAGAATGGGACTGTGACCTTTATCTACAATGTTCTGGATTTAGAAAAGGACAAGGATTACTATGAAGCCATTCCCATGACCTTTATCGTTGAAAACAAACGAATGATTACCATCAGCAACCATAAGAATGCTTATGTCATTGATCAGATGTTAGCTTATCTGGATAGCCATGAGTCGCTTTCTATTTACAAGTTTCTCTTTGCTGGTTTAGAGATTATCAGTAACGCTTATTATCCTGTCATTGAAGAGATGGATAAAAGTAAGGACGAAATTAGTGCTTTGCTACGTCAAACTACAACAAAGAAAAATCTCTTCGCCCTCTCTGACTTGGAGACAGGTATGGTTTACTTGACAGCAGCGGCAAAACAAAATCGACTCCTCTTGGAACATATCCAGGGCCATGCTCTTTATCGGAGATTTAATGATGTCGAACGAGAGCAGTTTGATGATGCCATGATTGAAGCCCATCAGTTGGTGTCTATGACAGACTTGATTTCTCAAGTCTTGCAACAACTCTCAGCTTCTTACAACAACATCCTAAACAATAACTTGAATGATAGTTTGTCAATTTTGACTATTATCTCCGTCTTACTAGCAGTACTTGCGGTTATTACAGGTTTCTTCGGAATGAATGTTCCTCTACCATTTACAGAAGAGCCAAATGCTTGGATTTATATCTTAATGGCTAGCTTGATTTTATGGGCAGCCTTATCTCAATGGCTGAAGAAAATTACTAGAAAATAAAAGAAAAGGAGCCAAAATGGTGATTGAAAACTACATGCCAGACTTTGCTGTAGAAGCAGTTTATGATTTGACAGTAGAAAGCCTGCAAAAACAGGGAATAAAAGCTGTTTTGGTGGATTTAGATAATACTCTCATTGCGTGGAATAACCCTGATGGGACTCCAGAAATGAAGCAGTGGTTACATGACCTTCGTGATGCTGGTATTCGTATCATCGTAGTGTCTAATAACTCTAAGAAACGAGTTCAACGTGCAGTCGAAAAATTTGGGATTGACTATGTTTATTGGGCTTTGAAGCCCTTTACTTTCGGGATTAATCGTGCCATGAAGGAATTCCGCTATGAGAAAAACGAAGTGGTCATGGTTGGGGATCAGCTTATGACGGACATTCGCGCGGCTCATCGTGCGGGGATTCGCTCGATTTTGGTCAAACCCTTGGTCCAACATGACTCTATCAAAACGAAGTTTAACCGCGCTCGTGAGCGCCGTGTCATGAAACAAATCACTGAAAAGTACGGGCCTATCACATATAAAAAAGGAATCTAACTATGGAAGAAATTCTCTGTATTGGCTGTGGAGCAACCATTCAGACGACAGATAAGACCGGTCTAGGCTTTACCCCTCAGTCAGCACTCGAAAAAGGTTTGGAAATAGGTGAAGTTTATTGCCAACGTTGTTTCCGTCTCCGTCACTACAATGAAATTACAGATGTCCAGTTGACGGATGATGATTTCCTCAAACTCTTGCACGAGGTAGGAGATAGTGATGCCTTGGTGGTCAATGTTATTGATATTTTTGACTTCAATGGCTCTGTTATCCCAGGTTTGCCACGCTTTGTATCAGGTAATGATGTGCTCTTAGTCGGAAATAAAAAAGATATCCTACCTAAGTCAGTAAAGGCTGGGAAGATTAGCCAATGGCTCATGGAACGTGCCCACGAAGAAGGTCTACGTCCTGTGGACGTTGTTCTGACTTCAGCGCAAAACAAGCAAGCTATTAGAGAAGTGATAGACAAGATTGAGTACTACCGTAAGGGGCGCGATGTCTATGTGGTTGGGGTAACCAATGTCGGGAAATCAACTCTTATCAATGCCATTATCCAAGAAATCACGGGTGACCAAAATGTCATCACAACTTCACGTTTCCCAGGAACAACCTTGGATAAGATTGAAATTCCACTTGACGATGGTTCTTATATCTACGATACACCAGGAATTATCCATCGCCACCAAATGGCCCACTACTTGACGGCTAAAAATCTCAAGTATGTCAGTCCTAAAAAGGAGATAAAACCGAAAACCTACCAGCTCAATCCTGAGCAAACCCTCTTTTTAGGTGGCTTGGGACGTTTTGATTTCATCGCAGGAGAAAAGCAAGGTTTTACAGCCTTCTTTGATAATGAACTCAAACTTCATCGTACCAAGCTTGAAGGAGCAAATGACTTTTACGACAAGCACCTGGGAACCCTCCTCACACCACCAAATAGCAAGGAAAAAGAAGATTTTCCAAAACTGGTCCAACATGTATTTACCATCAAGGATAAGACCGATCTGGTCATCTCAGGACTCGGTTGGATCCGTGTAACAGGAACTGCCAAAGTAGCCGTCTGGGCCCCAGAAGGCGTCGCCGTCGTCACACGAAAAGCCATTATTTAAACATAGAAAGGAAAGGGTTATCTTTATAAAGGCGAGCACTGCGAGCCCATAGAAGATACTTTTCACCGTGGTGTTAGTTGGTACAAGTGATTGTACCAACTGCGGAAAATTTGAGACCTTAGGCTCAAATTTTAGTCATGAAAGTCCAGAGGACTTTGCTGACGTCCGTCACCACTTCAGAAAAGTATAAAAAGAAACTCTTTTAAATGAATTATGTCATTAACATCGAAACAACGTGCCTTCCTCAACAGCCAGGCACACACCCTCAAACCCATCATCCAAATCGGGAAAAATGGTCTCAACGACCAAATCAAAACCAGCGTACGTCAAGCACTAGACGCTCGTGAATTGATCAAGGTTACTCTCTTGCAAAACACAGATGAGAATATCCACGAAGTAGCTGAAATATTGGAAGAAGAAATCGGTGTGGACACAGTTCAAAAAATCGGACGCATCTTGATTTTGTATAAACAATCAAGCAAGAAAGAAAATCGCAAGATTTCTAAAAAAGTTAAAGAAATCTGAGAATGACACTCCCAAAAACTGTTTTTACAGAAGAGTAAAGGAGATTAACCTATGGCAATCGAATTATTAACTCCCTTTACGAAAGTGGAGTTAGAGCCAGAAATCAAGGATAAAAAACGGAAACAAGTCGGTATCTTGGGTGGAAATTTTAACCCTGTTCACAATGCCCATCTGATTGTTGCAGATCAAGTGCGCCAACAGTTGGGATTGGATCAGGTTCTGCTCATGCCCGAATACCAACCACCTCACGTAGATAAAAAGGAAACCATTCCTGAACACCATCGCCTCAAGATGTTAGAATTGGCGATTGATGGAATCGAAGGTATAGCTATTGAGACCATAGAGCTAGAGCGTAAGGGGATTTCCTACACCTACGACACCATGAAGCTTCTAACAGAGAAGAATCCAGACACAGATTACTATTTCATTATCGGTGCCGATATGGTAGACTATTTGCCTAAGTGGTACCGAATTGATGAGTTGGTGGAACTAGTTCAGTTTGTAGGGGTTCAACGTCCGCGTTACAAGGCAGGGACTTCTTATCCAGTTATCTGGGTGGATGTACCTCTCATGGATATTTCATCTAGCATGGTGCGTGATTTCATTGCCCAAGGACGCACACCTAACTTTCTCCTACCTAAGCCTGTATTAGACTATATCGAGAAAGAAGGACTTTACTAATGGCATACCAGGACTATATCAACTGTTCCCGTGAGGAATTATTGAAAAAAATGGCAGAGCTTCTACCTGAGAAGCGTTTGACCCATTGTTTGGGTGTAGAGCGCGCAGCCATTGAACTTGCAGAACGATTCGGAGTGGATGCCGAGAAAGCAGGTCTAGCAGGTCTCCTTCATGACTATGCTAAAAAGTTGTCAGACCAGGAATTTCTAGACTTGATTGACCGTTATCAACTTGACTCTGATCTTAAAAACTGGGGCAATAATGTCTGGCATGGCATGGTCGGTATCTACAAGATTCAGGAAGATTTAGATTTACAAGATTCTGAAATCCTACGAGCTATTGAAATTCATACAGTTGGAGCTGGTCAGATGACGGACCTTGATAAGGTCATCTACGTCGCAGATTACATCGAGCATAATCGTGCCTTTCCAGGGGTGGACCAGGCGCGTGAGATTGCTGAACTATCGCTAAATAAGGCGGTGGCCTACGAGACAGCTCACACAGTAGAGCATTTAGCTCACCAGGGATTTCCCATCTATCCCCAAACCCTTGAAACCTATAACGCCTATGTGCACTATTTGAAAGAGGACTAAATGAAGACAGCTTTTATCATCATTGATGTTCAGAATATTTTAGTGGAAACCGGTTTTCAGACAAATAGTCTATTGGAAAAAATTTCTTATTTACAAAACCAGGCTAGAAGCAAGAATATCGAAATTATCTATGTTCAACATATTGAGAACTCTGAAGCTCAAACATCAAAAGATTGGCAGTTATCTGCGCTTTTAAATCGAAAACCTGATGAAAAGGTCTTTCAAAAGAAGTATAACAGTATTTTCAAAGAAACTGGCTTAAAAGAATACTTGGATAAACAGGGGATTGAAAAATTAGTTTTATGTGGTATGCAGACAGAATATTGTGTGGATACCTCTGTCAAGGTTGCATTTGAATATGGCTATCAGCTTATTATTCCAGAAGGAACTTGCACAACGTTTGATGGCGATGATATTCCAGCAGAAACGATAAATGAATTTTATGAGGACATTTGGGAGGAGCGCTTTGCAGATGTCCTAGATTACAAACATATTTTCTAAAAAGAGGACTAAATGAAGGAAAAAGAATTACTAGAACTAGTCGTGAAAGCGGCTGATGAGAAACGTGCCGAGGATATCCTCGCACTTGATGTACAAGAATTGACGAGTGTGACTGACTATTTTGTTATCACCAGTTCTATGAATAGCCGTCAGTTGGATGCTATCGCTGATAATATTCGTGAAAAAGTAGCTGAAGCAGGCCTTAAAGGCAGCCATGTCGAAGGCGATGCAGCCGGTGGCTGGGTCTTGTTAGACCTCGGTGGTGTCGTAGTGCATATCTTCTCAGAAGAAATGCGTGCCCATTATAATCTAGAAAAACTATGGCATGAGGCTAATTCTGTAGACATTTCAGAAGCCTTAGCATAGGAGATGAACTCAGTTGTAATCAACTGGGTTTTATTTGCTTAATTTAGAAGAAAATCGTTAGAAAGGTGAGAGCGAGTGGTATTTCCAGAGGTGCTCTTGGTATCATGATTATGGCAACATACGAAACCTTTGCGGCTGTTTACGATGCTGTGATGGATGATAGTTTATACGATAAATGGATGGATTTTTCCCTCCGTCATTTGCCCAAAACTAAGGAGAGAAAGAAACTCTTGGAATTAGCTTGTGGGACAGGTATCCAGTCCGTTCGCTTTTCTCAAGCAGGCTTTGATGTGACTGGGCTTGATTTAAGCGCGGATATGTTGAAGATTGCCGAAAAGAGAGCAGTATCAGCCAAGCAAAAGATTGATTTTATGGAAGGCAATATGCTGGATTTATCCAAGGCAGGTCGATACGACTTTGTGACCTGCTATTCCGATTCTATCTGCTATATGCAGGACGAAGTAGAAGTCGGAGACGTCTTTAAGGAAGTGTATAATGTCCTCAACGAAGACGGAGTTTTCATCTTTGATGTGCATTCAACCTACCAAACAGATGAAGTCTTTCCAGGCTATTCCTATCATGAAAATGCGGAAGACTTTGCCATGCTCTGGGACACCTATGAAGATGATGCACCACATTCTATCGTGCATGAGTTGACCTTTTTTATCAAGGAAGCGGATGGTTCCTTTAGTCGTCACGATGAAGTCCATGAAGAGCGTACTTATGAGGTTTTGACCTATGATATTCTGCTGGAACAGGCTGGTTTTAAGTCTTTCAAACTCTTTGCGGACTTTGAGGACAAGGAGCCAACAGAAACTAGCACCCGTTGGTTTTTTGTGGCACAGAAGTAGGAGAACATCATGACCATTACAGGTATTATCGCGGAGTTCAATCCTTTTCATAATGGCCACAAATACCTGCTAGAACAGGCTGAGGGACTGAAAATCGTAGCCATGTCTGGGAATTTCATGCAGCGTGGGGAGCCTACTATCGTGGATAAGTGGACACGGGCCCAGATGGCGCTGGGAAATGGGGCGGACTTAGTAGTAGAATTGCCCTTTTTAGTCAGTGTCCAAGCAGCAGATTTTTTCGGTCAGGGTGCAGTGGCTATCTTGGCTCGTTTGGGGATTAACACCCTTGCTTTCGGGACAGAGGAAGTTCTGGATTATCAGAAAATTGCAGACCTATACTCAGAACGTGGTCAAGAGATGGAGAAATTTGTGGATAATTTACCTGATTCACTCTCCTACCCTCAGAAAACCCAAGCCATGTGGAAGGAATTTGCAGGTCTTGATTTTTCTGATGATACGCCTAATCATGTCCTTGCTCTAGCCTATGCCAAAGCAGTTGCTGGACGAAATATCAAGCTTCATCCAATCAAACGTCAGGGGGCAGGCTACCATTCGGTGGACAAGGATGTTGACTTTGTATCTGCAACAGCCCTCCGTCAGCACCAATCAGACCGAGATTTCTTAGAACGCTTTATGCCTTCTGTCACTCTTTTTGAACAGACGTGTAAGGTGAGTTGGGATAACTATTTTCCCTTGCTCCACTACCAAATCTTGTCAAATCCAGACTTAACCACTATCTATCAGGTCAATCAGGAAATGGCAGTGCGCATCAAGGAGGCTATTAAGACAGCCCAATCTGTAGAGGAATTAGTCGAAACAGTTGCGACCAAACGGTACACCAAGGCGCGTGTACGACGACTCTTGACTTATATCTTGGTACAGGCTAGAGAAAGCGACTTGCCAGAAGGCATCCATATCCTTGGATTTACCGAAAAAGGCAGACAACACCTCAAATCTCTGAAAGAGCAAATCCGTCTAGTTAGTCGAATCGGTAAAGAACCCTGGGATACGATGACTCAAAAGGCAGACCAGATTTACCAGCTAGGGAACCAAGGTATAAGAGAGCAGAATTTTGGCAGAGTGCCAATTAAAATTGAATCAAATTAACTCTACTAAGTGGTAGGCTTTTTACTTATTTTTTTGTAAAAAATTCTTTAAAAATTTAGTTAGGGGGAATAGCTTATTTTACTAGGGAAACTGAAGAAAACAACTCTCAAAATGACCAAAACAACTTTTATTTTGGTTTGTGAAAAAGATTTTTTTGTGGTAGAATATAAAAGAATGTATTTCATTCGATAAACAAATATAATGAGGTAAAAACATGGAAATCATGACGATTGGGATTGTTGTTTTTGCCGTCATCATTGGTTTAGTCATTGGATATGTCAGCATCTCAGCCAAGATGAAATCATCTCAAGAAGCTGCAGAGTTGATGCTTTTAAATGCTGAACAAGAAGCAACTAATTTACGTGGACAAGCTGAACGTGAAGCGGATTTGTTAGTAAATGAAGCCGAACGTGAAAGTAAGTCTCTTAAAAAAGAAGCACTATTGGAGGCCAAAGAGGAAGCCAGAAAATACCGTGAAGAAGTGGACGCTGAATTTAAGTCAGAGCGTCAAGAACTCAAGCAAATCGAAAATCGTTTGACAGAACGTGCTAGCAGTCTTGATCGCAAAGATGACAATTTGACGAACAAGGAAAAAACACTTGAACAAAAAGAACAAAGTATTTCTGATAGAGCAAAAAACCTTGATGCACGTGAAGAGCAATTAGAGGAAGTCGAAAGACAAAAAGAAGCTGAACTAGAACGCATTGGTTCCCTTTCTCAGACAGAAGCGAGAGATATTATCCTCGCTCAAACTGAGGAAAACTTAACCAAGGAGATTGCTAGTCGCATTCGTGAAGCAGAGCAGGAAGTTAAGGAACGCTCAGACAAATTAGCAAAGGATATTTTATCCCAAGCTATGCAGAGAATTGCTGGTGATTATGTAGCTGAGTCTACAAACTCAACAGTCCAACTTCCTGATGATACGATGAAAGGTCGCATTATCGGACGTGAAGGTCGAAATATTCGTACCTTTGAAAGTTTGACGGGTGTTGATGTGATTATTGATGATACACCTGATGTCGTAACCTTGTCAGGTTTTGATCCGATTCGTCGCGAGATTGCCCGTATGACGATGGAAACCTTGCTCAAAGATGGTCGAATTCATCCAGCTCGTATCGAAGAGTTGGTTGAGAAAAATCGTCTAGAGATTGACAATAAAATTCGTGAATACGGGGAAGCAGCAGCCTATGAGATTGGCGCACCAAATCTTCATCCTGACTTGATGAAGATTATGGGACGTTTGCAATTCCGTACATCTTACGGACAAAATGTTTTGCGTCACTCCATCGAAGTTGCGAAGCTATCTGGTATTATGGCTAGTGAGCTTGGTGAAAATGCTACTCTCGCTCGTCGTGCAGGATTCCTCCACGATATCGGAAAAGCTATTGACCGTGAAGTCGAAGGTAGCCACGTTGAAATTGGTACGGAGTTGGCTCGCAAGTATAAAGAACATCCGGTTGTTGTCAATACTATTGCAAGTCACCATGGTGATGTAGAGCCAGAGAGCGTCATTGCAGTTATCGTTGCTGCAGCAGATGCTTTAAGTGCTGCTCGCCCAGGTGCTCGTAGCGAATCTCTCGAAAGTTACATCAAACGTCTTCATGATTTGGAAGAAATTGCGAACGGCTTTGAAGGAGTTCAAAATAGCTTTGCCCTTCAAGCGGGACGTGAAATCCGCATCATGGTCAATCCAGGTCAAATTAAGGATGACAAAGTTACAATCCTAGCTCACAAAGTTCGTGAGAAAATTGAAAATAACCTTGATTACCCAGGAAATATCAAGGTAACTGTAATTCGCGAGCTTCGTGCAGTAGATTATGCAAAATAAATAAGAAAGAGCAGTTGAAAAATTACTGCTTTTTTGTTACACTAGATAGAAAGATTGTAGTAAGCAGAAATGGCTTTACACTGTGAATTCTGATGAATTTTCGAGTCATTTTACAAACTATCTAAAGGAGACATCATGGCAGACCGTGGCTTACTAATCGTTTTTTCAGGCCCTTCTGGAGTTGGAAAAGGAACGGTTAGGCGAGAAATTTTTGAGAGTTCTGAAAATCAATTCCAATATTCTGTATCTATGACAACACGGGCTCAACGTCCAGGTGAAGTAGACGGAGTCGACTATTTCTTCCGTACGCGTGAAGAATTTGAAGAATTGATACGTCAAGGACAGATGTTAGAGTATGCAGAGTATGTAGGTAACTACTATGGCACTCCTCTGACTTATGTTAATGAAACTCTTGATAAAGGAATTGACGTTTTTCTCGAAATTGAAGTGCAGGGAGCTCTCCAGGTTAAGAAAAAAGTTCCAGATGCAGTCTTTATTTTTTTGACACCACCAGATTTGGAAGAATTACAAGACCGTCTCGTAGGTCGTGGTACCGATAGCGCAGAAGTGATTGCCCAACGTATCGAAAAAGCCAAAGAAGAAATTGCTTTGATGCGTGAGTACGACTATGCCATTGTCAATGATCAGGTTCCTCTTGCTGCAGAACGTGTCAAACGTGTGATTGAAGCTGAACATTTCCGTGTCGATCGTGTCATCGGTCATTATCAGGATATGCTGCCAAAATCTCCAACAATTCGATAAAAATTAGAAAACAGGTACAAACAAATGATGCTTAAACCCTCTATTGATACCTTGCTTGACAAGGTCCCATCAAAATATTCACTCGTAATTTTAGAAGCAAAACGTGCCCATGAACTTGAATCTGGTGCACCTGCAACCCAAGAATTTAAATCCGAAAAATCAACTCTTCGTGCTTTGGAAGAAATTGAATCTGGGAATGTAACCATCCACCCAGATCCAGAAGGAAAACGCGAAGCTGTTCGTCGTCGAATCGAAGAAGAAAGACGATTGAGAGAAGAAGAAGAAAAGAAAATCAAAGAGCAAATCGCGAAAGAAAAAGAAGAAGGTGAAAAAATTTAAGGTTGGGGGGACTCAATCTTATTTTTTCTATTGCAAGAATACTCAATCAATTAAAAGGATTTAACTAGCGGAGGAGGTGAGGATATGACTATTGCAAAAATCATTGTGGATGTCCCCTTGATGCAGACGGACCAACCATACAGTTATAAGGTTCCTGAGGAATTTGCAGGGATGCTGGAAGTCGGTATGCGAGTTCACGTTCCCTTTGGAAAGGCCAATCGCTTGATTCAAGGGATCGTACTTGGAATGGAGTCTCAATCTGATGCAGATGTGGCAGACGAAGATTTGAAAGAGATTGCCGAGGTGCTGGACTTTTCTCCTGTCTTAACGGAGGAACAACTCTGGTTGGCCGAAGAACTACGTAAGTCAGTCTTCTCATACAAAATTTCTATCTTAAAAGCCATGCTCCCTGGATTTTTGAACTCTAGTTATGATAAAATCCTCTATCCTCTGGAAGGCTTGAGTCAGGAAGATAAAGAGCGATTGTTCGGTTCGCAAGAATCTCTAGCCTTTTCATCTCTCGACCTAGAAAAGCAGGCTGAGATGATGCGATTGACTCGAAAAGGACTCTTGAAGCTAGAGTATCAGGCTGTAGACCAGAAGAAGGTCAAAACACAGTCTTGGGTTCAAGTGAATCTTGATAAATTAGAAAAGCTAGAAATCTCAAATCGTGCCAAGAAGAAATTGGAACTGCGAGAATATTTATTAGCACATCTTGAAACAGTTCCATTAGCTGATTTGTTAAAACATTACTCACGCGAACAAATTAACTTCTTTGTGGAACATGGTGCAATCACCATGGTGCAAAAGGAAGTCCAGCGCTCAGCTGCCTACTTTGAAGGAATCGAGTCAAATCAAGCCTTAGAGTTAAACCCAGAGCAAAAAGAAGCCTGTGAGGCGGTTGTTGGAGCGATTGGAAAGAAACATCCTCCATTTCTTCTACAAGGAATCACTGGAAGTGGGAAAACCGAGGTTTACCTGCAGATTATCCAAGGTGCCTTGGATATGGGAAAAACAGCGATTGTTCTTGTACCAGAGATCTCTCTGACACCTCAAATGACCGAGCGCTTTATTGCTCGTTTTGGTGAGCAAGTTGCCATCCTCCACTCAGGCTTGTCCAACGGTGAAAAGTACGACGAATGGCGCAAGGTGGAGCGTGGAGATGCTCAGGTAGTCGTTGGGGCTAGATCTGCTATTTTCGCTCCTTTGAAAGATTTAGGCGTTATCATTATCGATGAAGAGCATGAGGCTAGTTACAAGCAAGACAGCAATCCGCGTTATCATGCTAGGGATGTGGCTATTTTACGAGCTCAGTACAATCGAGCTGCCCTAGTCCTTGGTTCTGCAACACCAAGTCTAGAAAGCCGTGCGCGTGCTGGCAAGGGTGTTTATCAGCATTTGCGCCTGACTAAACGTGCCAATCCTTTAGCAAGTGTTCCTGAAGTTCAACTGATTGACTTCCGTGATTACATCGGGCAGAATGAAACATCAAACTTTACACCTCCTCTGATTGAGGCCATTCAAGATCGCCTGGCTAAAAAAGAGCAGGTTGTTCTCATGCTCAATCGCCGTGGTTATTCTAGCTTTGTCATGTGTCGGGAATGTGGGACTGTTGATACATGTCCTAACTGTGATATCTCCTTGACGCTACACATGGATACCAAAACCATGAACTGCCATTATTGTGGCTTTTCGAAGGAAATTCCACATGTCTGTCCAAACTGTCAGAGTCGTAGCATTCGTTATTATGGAACAGGGACTCAAAAGGCCTATGATGAGCTAACAGAACTCTTTCCAGAGGCACGCATTCTACGCATGGATGTGGATACAACTCGTAAGAAGGGCAGTCACCAAACTCTACTAGACCAGTTCGGAAAAGGAGAGGCAGATATTTTACTGGGGACACAGATGATTGCCAAGGGATTGGATTTTCCAAATGTGACCTTGGTTGGTGTTCTCAATGCGGATACAGCCTTGAATCTACCTGACTTCCGTTCTTCTGAGAGGACTTTCCAACTCTTGACACAGGTAGCCGGTCGTGCCGGTCGCGCTGAAAAAGCAGGTCAGGTCTTGATTCAGTCCTATAATCCTAATCATTATGCCATTCGTTTTGCAAAGGATCAGGACTACGAAGGTTTTTATGCCTATGAAATGGGAATCAGACGTCAGTTGGGTTACCCACCTTATTATTTCACTATTGGTATTACCTTGTCTCAGAAGAAAGAAGAAGAGGTTATCAAACGTGCTTATCAAGTCATGGAAATTTTGCGGTCAGGTTTATCGGATGCTAGTATCATCCTTGGACCAACGCCTAAACCTATTGCTCGCACTCATAACCTCTATCATTACCAAATTTTGATTAAATACCGTTTAGAAGATGAGTTGGCTTCTACCCTTAATCAGGTCTTAGCTCTAACTCAAGAACGAGAAAATAGCGAACTTCGTCTCAGTATTGACCACGAACCACAACAATTTTTATAAAAGGAGAAAAGATGACAAAACTAATCTTTATGGGAACGCCTGACTTTTCAGCGACCGTTTTAAAGGGCCTTTTGACAGATGATCGCTACGAGATTGTTGCGGTTGTAACTCAGCCAGACCGTGCTGTCGGCCGTAAAAAAGTTATCCACGAAACCCCGGTTAAACAAGCAGCCAAAGAGGCAGGACTTCCTATCTACCAACCTGAAAAATTATCGGGTAGTCCAGAGATGGAAGCTATCATGAATTTGGGAGCTGATGGGATTGTGACTGCAGCTTTTGGGCAATTTCTCCCAAGCAAACTTCTTGATAGCATGGATTTTGCAGTCAACGTTCATGCTTCTCTTCTTCCTAAACATCGTGGTGGTGCTCCTATTCATTATGCCTTGATTCAAGGTGATAAAGAGGCAGGAGTGACCATTATGGAAATGGTCAAGGAAATGGATGCAGGAGACATGATTTCTCGTCGCAGTATTCCCATTACCGATGAGGACAATGTTGGAACTTTGTTTGAAAAATTGGCCATTGTCGGTCGTGATTTGCTTTTGGATACCCTCCCCGCTTATATAGCTGGTGAAATTCAGCCAGAACCGCAAGATCCAAGCCAAGTAACTTTTTCACCAAATATCAAACCAGAGGAAGAAAAATTGGACTGGAACAAGAGCAATCGTCAACTTTTCAACCAAATCCGTGGGTTGAATCCATGGCCAGTTTCCCACACTTTTCTAAAGGGAGAACGCTTCAAAATCTATGAAGCCCTGCCAGTAGAAGGTAATGGAAATCCGGGTGAGATTATCTCTATCGGTAAAAAAGAATTAATCATCGCAACTGCAGAAGGGGCTCTGTCTCTCAAACAGGTTCAACCAGCAGGAAAACCTAAAATGGACATTGCTTCTTTCCTCAACGGCGTGGGACGAAGTTTGGCAGTAGGAGTACGCTTTGGTGAATAAAGTAGAAACGGCTAGAAGTCTAGCTTTAGAGGTATTGGAGGACGTTCTTGTCAATCAAGCTTACTCAAATATCACCTTAAATAAACACCTTAAGGGAAGCCAATTGTCAGTAGTTGACAAAGGTTTGGTGACAGAGCTGGTGTATGGTACCGTAGCTCGAAAACTCACATTAGAGTGGTATATTTCTCACTTTATTGAGGATAGAGACAAGCTAGACAAATGGCTCTATGTTTTGCTTCTCATGAGCGTCTACCAACTCCAATACTTGGATAAGCTTCCTGATCATGCAGTGGTCAATGAAGCGGTAGAAATTGCAAAATCTCGTAAGAAAGGCAGTGAAAAACTTGTCAATGCTGTTTTGCGCCGTATTTTGCGTGAGGGTTTGCCAGATATTACTAGTATCAAACGTAAAAATAAGCGTGATTCTATCGCCTACTCTTTGCCAGTGTGGTTAGTTTCTAAGCTCAAGGAAGAGTATGGAGAAGAGCGAGCGCAAGCGATTTTTGAAAGTCTTTTGCAACGGAATAAAGCCAGTATCCGAGTGACAGATTTGAGCCGAAAAGAGGAAATCAAAAAATTGCTCGGTGCAAGTGATTCCATTTTGTCGGTTGCAGGTTTGGTCAAAGAGCAGGGGCATTTTGCAGGCCATGACTTATTTTCAGAGGGACTTATTACCATCCAAGATGAATCTAGTCAGTTAGTAGCGCCAACACTCGCATTACAAGGAGATGAGCAAGTTTTAGATGCTTGTGCAGCTCCTGGTGGGAAAACGGCTCATATAGCTTCTTATCTCACAGTGGGTCAAGTCACAGCTCTGGATCTCTATGACCACAAACTCACCTTAATTCAAGAGAATGCAGAACGTTTAGGCGTAGCAGACCGTGTACAAACGCAGAAACTGGATGCTCGAAAAGTGCATGAATTTTTTGGTGAGGATCAATTTGATAAGATTCTAGTTGACGCCCCTTGCTCGGGGATTGGACTTTTGCGTCGGAAACCAGATATCAAATACAACAAAGACACAGCTGATTTCGCGTCATTACAGGAAATTCAGTTGGAAATATTAGGTAGTGTTTGTCAAACGCTACGTAAAGGTGGTATAATAACTTATAGTACCTGCACTATTGTCTCTGAGGAGAACTTTCAAGTGGTTCAAGCATTTTTAGAAAGTCATCCAGAGTTCGAGCAGGTTAAACTAGAACACGAATGCAAGGATATCCTAAAAGATGGCTGCATCCTCATTACTCCAGAATTGTACGGAAGTGATGGATTCTTTATCAGCCAATTTCGTAAGATATCCAATTAGGAAGGAACTGACACAATGGAAATTTCATTATTAACAGATGTGGGTCAGAAACGTACAAATAATCAAGACTATGTCAATCTTTTTGTCAACCGTGCCGGTCGTACGATGATTATCTTGGCTGACGGGATGGGAGGACACCGAGCAGGTAATATTGCCAGTGAGATGGCAGTTACGGACTTAGGTGTTGCCTGGGTAGATACTCAGATCGATACCGTGAATGAAGTTCGTGAATGGTTTGCAGAACACCTAGAAATTGAAAATCAAAAGATTTATCAATTGGGGCGTGATGAAGCATATAAAGGGATGGGTACAACTCTAGAAGCCCTTGCAATCATTGATAATCAGGCTATTTATGCCCACATTGGAGATTCTCGTATCGGCTTGATTCGTGGTGAGGAATACCATCAATTAACAAGCGATCATTCTTTGGTGAATGAATTACTCAAGGCAGGTCAATTAACACCTGAAGAGGCCGAGTCTCATCCACAAAAGAATATTATTACCCAGTCTATCGGACAAAAAGATGAGATTCAACCAGATTTAGGGATTGTAAGCTTGGAGGCTGGTGATTATCTTGTTATGAATAGTGATGGCCTAACTAACATGATTTCAGGAAGCGAGATCTACGACATCGTGACAAGTGATATTCCACTTGATGACAAGGCAGAAACTTTGGTGCGTTTTGCAAACAATGCCGGAGGACTTGACAACATTACTGTTGCCTTGATTGCGATTGAGGAGGAATCAAAATGATTCAGATCGGCAAGATATTTGCCGGACGATATCGGATTATCAAACAAATTGGTCGTGGAGGCATGGCAGATGTCTACCTGGCTAAAGATTTGATTCTGGATGGGGAAGAAGTAGCAGTAAAGGTTCTAAGGACCAATTACCAGACTGACCCTATCGCTGTTGCACGTTTCCAGAGAGAAGCGCGTGCGATGGCGGACTTAGATCATCCTCATATCGTTCGAATTACGGATATCGGTGAAGAAGATGGTCAGCAGTACCTAGCTATGGAATATGTAGCGGGTCTTGACCTCAAACGCTATATCAAAGAACACTATCCTCTCTCAAACGAGGAAGCTGTTCGTATCATGGGGCAAATTCTTTTGGCTATGCGTTTGGCACATGCTAAAGGCATTGTTCACCGTGATTTAAAACCACAAAATATTCTTTTGACTCCTGATGGCACTGCAAAAGTTACAGACTTTGGGATTGCAGTGGCCTTTGCGGAAACTAGTTTGACACAGACCAACTCCATGTTAGGTTCTGTCCACTATCTATCACCTGAGCAGGCGCGTGGTTCTAAAGCGACTGTACAGAGTGATATCTATGCAATGGGAATCATTTTCTTTGAAATGTTGACGGGACATATTCCTTATGATGGAGATAGTGCCGTTACTATTGCACTTCAGCATTTCCAAAAACCTCTTCCATCTGTTATAGCTGAAAATCCTTCAGTCCCACAATCGTTGGAAAATGTAGTTATTAAAGCGACGGCTAAAAAGTTAACAGACCGTTATCAAACAGTTTCAGAGATGTATGTGGATTTATTAAGCAGTTTATCCAATAATCGTCGCAATGAGCCAAAGTTGGTATTTGATGATTCAAGTAAGGTTGATACAAAAACCTTACCAAAGATTCCTCAGTCTACTTTAACTTCAATTCCTAAGGTACAACAGCCAGTTGATCGTCCTCAGACACAAAAACCAAATAAAAAGGCAACAAGTAAAGAAGTTGCTCCAAAACCAGTCAAGAAACGTCGTTTTAGAGCAAGATACTTAGTGCTTTTAGCTAGCTTTGTACTTGTTTTAGCTTCTCTCTTCTGGATTATATCAAAGACACCAGCTACTGTTGAAATTCCAAAAGTCGCTGGTCAAACCGTCGCTGAAGCTAAGGAAAACCTTAAAAAAGCGAATTTTGAAATTGGTGAGGAAAAGACAGAAGCGAGTGATACGGTAGAAGAGGGACGAGTTATTCGAACAGATCCAGATGCTGGTTCAGCTCGCAAGGAAGGGACTAAAGTCAATCTCATCGTCTCTTCAGGTAAACAATCATTTAAGATTGGAAACTATATTGGACGCAAATCTACTGATGTTAAAGCAGAGTTGAAAGAGAAAAAAGTTCCTGAAAATCTGATTAAGATTGAGGAAGAAGAGTCCAACGAATTCGAAGTCGGTACAATCATGAAACAAAGTTTACCGGAGGGAACAACTTACGATCTCAGCAAGGCAACACAGATTGTCTTGACTGTAGCCAAAGAGAAGACGACCATGACCATGCCAAACTATGTTGGATATAGTCTTGAAGTTGCTAAAAAAGATCTTAATAGTAGGGGTATTACTAATATTGAGATAAAAGAAGTGGATACTGTACAAGAAAAGATTAGTGAAGGAGAGGTTGCGCAACAAATTCCCGCACCAAATGGTAAATTAGATATAAATAACCCGATCGTTAAATTATATATTTATAAACCTAAAACAACGACAACAAATCCTACCATCAGCAATCCTAACCGTGCAGAAACATCTCCACAGTCTAATCAAACTACCTCAAATCCATCAGGTGGACATTGAGGGGATAACTAATCAATCTTTGTCACAGTTTTTGTGACAAAGATTTTTTTTCCTCCGAATTTATGATAAAATAAAAGGGAGTTTTGAAAGGAGGGAAACATGGACGAATCTAAAAAGCTGAATGCAGTTATTGATGTCATCATGCTAGCAGGAACGATACTGCTTCGAAATGGATCTGAGATTTATCGTGTTGAAGATACCATGATTCGGATTGCTCATTCACAGGGTATCATGGATTGTAATGTTTTAGCTATGCCTGCAGCCATTTTTTTCTCCATTGAAAATACAAATATTTCTCGAATGAAGCGAGTAACCTCTTCGGCTTACAATATTGAGAAGGTTTGTGATGTCAATCAAATTTCAAGGCAACTTGTGTCAGGGCAGATTGATTTGGAAACAGCTTTTAATCAACTAAAGGAATTGAATGCCAAAGCATCTCCCTACACCAATGTTCAGTTAACTATTGCAGCAACACTCAGTGCCCCCTTCTTTTCAATTATGTTTGGTGGGAATCCCTACGATGCCATTGGAGCAGGGGTGGCGACCTTATTTGCCTTCACTTTTTCTCTCTATGTAGAAAAGTTTATTCGCATTCCTTTTATGACAGCTTTTGCAGGAGCTCTGGTCTTTGGCCTGATTGCACAATTTTGGGCGCGTTATTCTGGCTTGCCATCTACAGCTGATTTAGTCATTGCTGGTGCGGTCATGCCATTTGTACCTGGGATTGCCCTGACAAATGCTGTTCGAGATATTATGACCAATCACATTAACTCTGGTATGAGCAAGATGTTTGAATCCTTGCTGATTACCCTTGCCTTAGGGGCTGGAACATCAGTCGCCCTTGTACTCATGAACTAATATGACAGTAGCAACATTTTTATTGCAAGCTCTAGCAAGTCTGCTTGCCATTATCACTTTTTTAATCGTTTTAAATGTCCAACGTTCTATGCTTGTCCCTGGTGGAGTTTTAGGAATGTCTATCTGGCTACTCTATCTATTACTCAAGGAGCCAACTAATGTTATTTTGGCGACCTTTATTGCTGCTGTAATTGGTTCTTGTATCAGTCAGATTATGAGTATTCTCTACAAAACACCAGCCGTTGTTTTTGCTTTAGCAATACTGGCACCACTAGTACCAGGTTATCTGTCTTATCGAACGACTTCCTTCTTTGTGACAGCTGACTTTAGCCATGCTATTTCTAGTGCCATGCTAGTCATGATGTTAGCCCTTGTTATTTCCATAGGGATGGCAAGTGGAACAGTTTTATTGAAATTGTATAATTATCTTAGAAAGGGTCGAGCTAGCTAAGACTTGATTTTTTCTTGGCTCTACATTTTAGAGAGTTAGTATAGAAAAATGGGATAAGATTTTAAACACAAACTTGATTTGGGGATTCAAGTCTTTTTTCGCTCATTTGACCTTAATTGTGATAAAATAGGGTGAGCGAATTTTTACAATGAATGATAAAAATAGAGGTAAATATGACAATCGGTATTGATAAGATTGGTTTTGCAACCAGTCAATACGTTTTGAAATTACAAGATCTAGCAGAAACCCGAGGAATTGATCCTGAAAAATTGAGTAAAGGGCTACTTTTAAAAGAATTGAGTATTGCTCCTTTGACAGAGGATATTGTGACATTGGCGGCTAGTGCAGGAAATTCAATCCTGACTGAAGAAGATAAGCAAGAGATTGATATGGTTATCGTAGCGACAGAATCTGGAGTCGATCAGAGTAAAGCAGCTGCGGTTTTTGTACATGGTTTGCTTGGAATTCAACCATTTGCTCGTAGTTTTGAAATCAAGGAAGCTTGCTATGGCGCAACTGCGGCACTTCACTATGCTAAGTTACATGTAGAAAATTCTCCAAAATCAAAAGTTTTAGTACTTGCCAGTGATATTGCAAGATATGGGGTCGAAACTCCTGGGGAACCAACTCAAGGTGCAGGTTGTGTTGCTATGTTGATTAGCCAAAATCCACGTATTATGGTTTTCAATAACGATAACGTTGCGCAAACTCGTGATATTATGGATTTTTGGCGTCCAAATTATTCAACGACACCATTTGTAAATGGGGTCTACTCAACGCAACAGTATCTTGACAGCCTAAAAACGACTTGGGTAGAGTATCAAAAACGTTATGAATGTAGCCTGGATGATTTTGAAGCAGTATGTTTCCATTTACCATATCCCAAGCTGGCTCTCAAAGGATTGAAAAAAATCCTTGATAAGTCCTTGCCTCAAGAGAAGAAAGATGTGTTGCAAAAACACTTTGATGAGTCTATTATTTATAGCCAAAAAGTTGGAAATATCTATACTGGTTCACTCTTCTTAGGTTTACTATCTCTGTTGGAAAACGCAGACAGCCTTAAAGCTGGGGATAAGATTGCTCTCTACAGTTATGGTAGTGGTGCAGTATCCGAGTTCTTTAGTGTGGAATTAGTTGAAGGTTTTGAAAAGCAGTTGCAGAAAAATCGCCTAGCACTTCTAGATAGACGCCAAGCTTTGAGTGTTGCCGATTATGAACGAATGTTCTTTGAAGAAGCGAAATTGGATGATTCAGGTTCTGCGACGATGTCAGGTTATGAGGGACAAGATTTTGCCCTCGTTGAGATTGTAGATCACCAACGTCGCTACAGCAAGGTCGAAAAATAATGAAAAAAAATTGGAATGGATTTGCTAAAAAATCTACCGAAGAGCGCCTGGAGCTAGTAAAAGCTCAGGCGCTCACTTCTCTAGAAGCCCAACAAAGTTTAGAGCGAAATGAAAACCTCAGTCTAGCAGTCGCGGACCAGCTGAGTGAAAATGTAGTGGGTACCTTCTCCCTTCCTTACTCAGTAGTTCCAGAAGTTCTGGTAAACAGTCAGGAGTACACAGTCCCTTACGTGACAGAAGAACCCTCTGTTGTTGCTGCAGCTAGTTTTGCTAATAAAATTATTAAACGGGCAGGGGGCTTTACTGCTCAGGTTCACCAACGACAAATGATTGGTCAGGTTGCCCTTTACAATGTTCCAGATGAAGAGCAGGCTCGTCAAAATATTCTTGATAAAAAAGCAAGTCTCCTTGAAATGGCTAATCGAGCTTATCCCTCTATTGTAAAACGAGGCGGTGGTGCGCGTGATTTACATGTGGAGCAGATTTCTGGAGAAACAGACTTTTTAGTGGTTTATCTTCATGTGGACACCCAGGAAGCCATGGGGGCCAATATGCTCAATACCATGCTTGAAGCTTTGAAACCTAGCTTAGAAGAGTTAAGCCAAGGACAAAGTTTGATGGGGATTTTGTCAAATTACGCAACGGATTCTCTAGTGACAGCCACTTGTCGCCTTGGTTTTCGTTATCTGAGTCGTCAAAAGGATGAGGCGCGAGAGTTAGCCCAAAAAATGGTTCTCGCTAGTCAATTTGCTCAGGCTGATCCCTATCGAGCAGCCACCCATAACAAGGGAATTTTCAATGGGATTGATGCCCTCTTAATTGCTACTGGAAATGACTGGCGAGCTATCGAGGCGGGTGCTCATGCTTATGCAAGTCGCGATGGTAGCTATCGAGGTCTCAGTCGTTGGACCATAGATTTAGAAACCGAAGAGTTAGTTGGAGAAATGACACTTCCAATGCCAGTTGCAACCAAGGGCGGCTCTATTGGTCTCAACCCTCGTGTTGTGCTTAGTCATGAATTACTCGGTCATCCAACTGCTAAAGAATTAGCTCAAATCATAGTATCTATGGGGTTGGCCCAAAACTTTGCAGCTCTCAAGGCCTTGGTGAGTACAGGTATTCAGTATGGACATATGAAATTACAAGCCAAGTCCTTAGCTCTCTTAGCAGGAGCCGGAGAATCAGAAGTCTCTCAGCTAGTAGCAAAATTGATTACTGAAAAAATTTTTAATCTTGAAAAAGCACAGGAACTTTTATATGAAATACGTTCCTCCACAAAAGAAAACTCAGACAAATAAAGTCTGAGTTTTTTAATGCTATTAAATGCTTTTCCCTGGTAAGAGGGTGACGGGTAAAAAGTAACCAGTTGTTGCTACTTTTTTGCCATCAATCTTTTGTAGTAGTAACTCAACGCACAAAAAGGCGATTTCTTCTAGAGGTTGCTTAACAGTTGTTAATTGTGGGTAATAATTTTCAATAAAGTAAGTGCCATCATAGCCGATGACCTTGAGTTGGTCTGGAACAGAAATTCCAAGCTCTTTTGCGATGTTGATGATTAAAATAGCAGTCAAATCATCTGAAGCAAAAATGGCATCTGGTTTTTGCTGAGTAAGGATGTTTTTTATTTCCATTTCCTTCCTTACAGGTGAAAAGTCACTAGAAACATTGATGATAGGAGCGTCCGGTAAAATTGAAGCAAATCCAGCGTGACGGAGTCCCGTTGGAGAATTGGAGTTATCGTTTCCGGTAATCATGATGATGTCCTTAGCTCCAGTTTTGACTAGAGTCTGGGCTGCCAGGACGCCCCCTCCATAGTTATCGGAAGATACGACAGGAATATCAGGAGAAAGGTTTCGGTCAAAGGAAATGATAGGTGCTGTAACTCGGTTGTAGTCTTCGATTCCTAGGTTGTGACTTCCTGAAATAATGCCGTCGACTTGATTAGCCTCTAGCATCTCAATGTATTCTCGCTCCTTTTCAGAGTCGTGCTCGCAATTACAGATAATCGTTTTATACCCTTTTTTAAAGAGTTCATGCTCGAGTTTATCAATCAATTCCGCATAGAAAACATGACGTATATTAGGGAAGATTAAACCGATTAGTTTAGCGGATTTACCTTGAAGACTACGAGCCAGGTTATTGGGTTTATAGCCCAGCTCACGCATAGCATCATTGACCTTTTGAATAGTTTTCTCTGAAAGATAGCCCTTTTTATTAATCACACGTGAGACGGTAGTTGGGCTGACGCCTGCTAATTTTGCGACATCAGTTAGTTTTGCGACCATAATCTAATTCATAGTAAGTTCCAGTTGGATTTCCAGACTTAATCAAAATTCCATTTTGATCCTCATGTGGGAAAACACGACCAGAAAATACTTTTTCTCCTTTATTGATGAAAATTTCAAAGACAGAGTTGTCGATGAAGATAGTTACAGTAGTAGCTTGGTTGTCAATTGAACATGAGCGAGTCGTTCCAAATTCTTGAGCATATTGCTCACCTGCTTGACTGCGATCAACAATTACTTGACCATTGACAAGGTCAAAGTTGATAGAAAGTCCCTTGCCATCCTTATCAGCAAGAAGAACGATTTCACTTTGACTATTAGTTTCTAGGTTAAACTCAAGTTCGTAGGTGTTTTTGGTTTCAGAACGATTTGAAAATTCTTCTTCTGAAGCTCGGAGGTCCTGGATAGCTGCTACAGGATACTGATAGAGTTTGCCATCCTTGATTGTAAGTTCTTTGACCAATGAGAAAGTTCCCTGATGATCGAAACGATCAGATGGGTAAGAAACATCTGGTAGGCCAAGCCAACTAACAGCAAGAGCACGTCCATCAGGAGCATTAAAGGCCTGAGTAGCGTAGGCTTCAAATCCATAGTCAAGGTTGTGAAGTTCTGATACATCTACCATACGAGCATTTTCTGGGTCAAAGGAAGCACCAATTTTATACATATTTGGATAGATGTTATCATAGTCAAGAACCTTTTTATCCAAACCTTGTGGACAGTAGAGAAGGACAGGCTGTTCTCCAACAAAGACAAGATTTGGACACTCCATCATGTAGGCAGTGCGGTCATTGTTAAAGTCAAGGTCACCAACTTCTTGCCAGTTTTTATAATCATTATTGACAGCCTTATAGAGACGGACAAAGCCTTTTTTCTCCAAGTCTTGACCACCAACAATAGCGTAGTATTGACCTTTGAAGTTAAAAATTTGTGGATCGCGGAAGTGGTCAGTAGCATCAGCAGGTTGATCAATCAAGACCTTGTCAATCTTTTCAATCTTACCGTCTTTATCCATCAAGGCACCAATCTGGTAAGGGTGGCGTACCCAATTTTCATCACGGACATTTCCAGTATAAAAGAGGAACAATTGATCCCCAAACTGCATAGCAGAACCAGAGTATGCGCCATGACTATCAAGAGGTGTATCAGGCAAAAGTTTCACTCCTGTTTCCTTAAAGTGAATGAGATCATTACTTTCAAGTTGTACCCAAGATTTCAAACCATGAGCTGCACCAAAGGGGAAGTTTTGGTAAAAGACAATCCACTTACCATCAAAATAAGAAAAGCCGTTTGGGTCGTTGAGGAGACCTTCCTTTGGCTCAATGTGATAGCTGACATGCCATGGGGATTGTGCCATCTTTTCTTGGATTTCTTTTCTTTCTTCTTGTGTCCAATCTTCATAACGTCTGTAACGACGTTCAGTAGTCCATTCCATTTCTATTTCCTCCATAAATTCTACTATCTTAATAGTAAACGTTTCCTTATAAAAAAGCAAGTCTTTCACACTAAATTTAAGAAAAAAATGTCAAACGGTTGACAGAGTTCAGAAACGAAATTTTATAAAAATTGATGAAAATATGAAAGTTTTTGAAAACTTTAAAGTAAAAACCTTGAATTCAGAGGATGTTTACTGCTATGTTAATGAAAAAATAGCAAAAACAATCAAAATCGGAGAATTGACAAAATTTTTTCTGCAAAACGCTTGACATATTTTTTAAACGTGATAGAATAATATTCGTAGGGCGGATAAAATCGCTTTCAAACAAGAACAAAATTTTTTATAAGGAGATTTTTGCAAATGACGAATACAGAAATTGCAAAAAAAGTCATCGAAGCCTTGGGCGGACGTGAGAATGTTAACAGTGTAGCCCACTGTGCAACTCGCCTACGTGTTATGGTGAAAGATGAAGCGAAGATCAACAAAGATGCTATCGAGAGCTTGGAAAAAGTTCAAGGTGCTTTCTTTAACTCAGGTCAATACCAAATTATCTTTGGTACTGGTACAGTAAACAAGATGTACGATGAAGTCGTAGCTCTTGGTTTGCCAACATCATCTAAGGATGAGATGAAGGCAGAAGCTGCTAAACAAGGAAATTGGTTCCAACGTGCTATCCGTACTTTCGGTGACGTATTTGTACCAATTATTCCAGTTATCGTAGCAACGGGTCTCTTCATGGGTGTTCGTGGTCTCTTGAACGCTCTTGGAATGACGCTTCCAGAGGATGTAACAATTTATACTCAAATCTTGACTGACACAGCCTTTATCATCTTGCCAGGTTTGGTTGTTTGGTCAACCTTCCGTGTATTCGGTGGTAACCCAGCCGTTGGTATCGTTCTTGGTATGATGCTCGTTTCAGGTTCACTTCCAAATGCCTGGGCTGTTGCTTCTGGTGGAGAAGTAACTGCTATGAACTTCTTCGGATTTATCCCAGTTGTTGGTTTGCAAGGTTCAGTTCTTCCAGCCTTCATCATCGGGGTTGTCGGAGCTAAATTTGAAAAAGCTGTTCGTAAAGTGGTTCCAGATGTACTTGATCTCTTGGTAACACCATTCGTAACACTCCTCGTAATGTCAATTCTTGGTTTGTTTGTTATCGGACCAGTCTTCCACGTTGTTGAAAACTATATCCTTCTTGGAACAAAAGCTATCCTTAACTTGCCATTTGGACTTGGTGGTTTCTTGATTGGTGGAGTTCACCAATTAATCGTCGTATCAGGTGTTCACCATATCTTCAACTTGCTTGAAGTTCAATTACTTGCTGCTGACCATGCTAACCCATTCAACGCTATCATCACAGCTGCCATGACTGCTCAAGGTGCTGCGACAGTAGCCGTTGGTGTGAAAACTAAAAATCCTAAACTTAAAACACTTGCTTTCCCAGCTGCTCTTTCTGCCTTCCTTGGTATTACTGAGCCTGCTATCTTCGGGGTTAACTTACGTTACCGTAAGCCATTCTTCCTTTCATTGATTGCTGGTGCAGTCGGTGGTGGATTGGCATCTATCCTTGGACTCGCTGGTACTGGTAATGGTATCACAATCATCCCTGGTACAATGCTTTACATTGGTAACGGACAACTTGCACAATACCTTCTTATGGTAGCTGTATCATTTGCACTTGGTTTTGCACTTACTTACATGTTTGGCTACGAAGATGAAGTAGAAGAAGTTTCAGGAGCAATTTCTGAAGCTGAAACTGACCGTTTAACAGAGGAAGCAGTGACTGGTACTGTTGTTGCACCTAGCGAAGGTATCATCCAAACACCAATCGTTGGTGATGTAGTTGCCCTTTCAGATGTCAATGACCCAGTCTTCTCAAGTGGAGCTATGGGACAAGGTATCGCTGTAAAACCTAGCCAAGATGTTGTTTACGCACCAGCTGATGCTGAAGTGACAATCGTCTTTCCAACTGGGCATGCTTATGGTTTGAGAACATCTAACGGTGCTGAAATCTTGATTCACGTTGGTATCGACACTGTTTCAATGAACGGTGAAGGCTTCAACCATAAAGTTGCTCAAGGTGACAAGGTTAAAGCTGGAGATGTTCTTGGAACATTTGACTCTGCTAAGATTGCTGCTGCAGGTCTTGATAACACAACAATGGTTATCGTGACGAACACTGCTGACTTTGCTTCAGTAAATCCAGTTGCTTCTGGATCAGTTGCTAAGGGAGATGTAATCATCGAAGTTGAAGCTTAATAGATTCATAAAAACGAACGAATGTCATGTTTGTTCGTTTTTCTTGAATGGTAAAATTTACAGAAGAAAATCTGAAATATAGAGTAACTTTCATTCTGGAAAATGCTATAATAGAAAAATAAATACAAGAGGTTTGTCATGACAAAATTATATGGAAGCTTGGAAGCAGGTGGTACGAAATTTGTCTGTGCTGTCGGTGATGAAAACTTTAACGTTGTAGAAAAAGTACAATTTCCAACAACAACTCCTATCGAGACAATCGATAAAACCATCGAATTCTTTTCAAAATTCGATAATCTTGCAGGACTTGCCATTGGTTCATTTGGTCCTATAGATATCGATAAAAACTCTAAAACCTATGGTTTTATCACAACAACTCCAAAATCTCACTGGGCAAATGTTGACTTGCTTGGTGCCCTTCGTCGCGCTTTAAATGTACCAATGTACTTCACAACAGACGTAAATAGCTCTGCCTACGGTGAAGTGGTTGCTCGTAATAATGCTGGTAGTCGTATCGAAAACTTGGTTTATTACACAATCGGTACAGGTATCGGTGCTGGAGTTATCCAGCGTGGGGAATTTATTGGTGGTGTTGGCCACCCTGAGATGGGGCACTACTATGTGGCAAAACACCCAATGGATGTTGAAAAAGAATTTAACGGTGTATGTCCTTTCCATAAAGGTTGTTTGGAAGGGCTTGCAGCTGGCCCAAGCTTGGAAGCTCGCACAGGAACTCGTGGTGAAAACATTGAACTGAATAGTTCTGTTTGGGATGTTCAAGCTTACTATATTGCTCAAGCTGCAGTAAACGCAACTGTAACTTTCCGTCCAGACGTTATCGTATTTGGTGGTGGGGTTATGGCTCAACAACACATGCTTGACCGTGTCCGTGAGAAATTCACATCCTTGCTCAATGGTTACCTACCAGTTCCAGATGTGCGCGACTATATCGTGACTCCAGCTGTTGCTGGCAATGGTTCAGCTACACTAGGAAACTTCGTTCTTGCTAAGAGCATTGCAAAATAAGAATATAAAAACTCCCAACTGAGAAAGTTGGGAGTTTTGCTTTAGTCTTTTTCTATTTTTGTTTCCTGATGGAAAATATTTTGCCAAGTTTCATGACGGCGCCAGATACTGGTATGAATGGTATCGCCGACTTGGTAGCGGATGAGTTTAGTCTTTTGACTGATAGAAGTTAAATGAAGCTCCTTGATAGCAGAGGTTAATTCTTTTTCAGCCTTATAGGCATCCTTGTCCAGTTCTTGCCCGTCTTGGCGGATATAAATGAAGTCTTCAGTCAATAACTCTTCCAGTTGATTTCCTTGGTCGATTAGTTGCTCTCTCATGAGCAATTTTTTATAGACATTATCTAGAATTTCATCCTCAGGGATTGGTGCTGGTTCGATATGAATGTCTGTATCAAAGACACCAAATTGTTCTGTCAGCATAGATTCGACCTGGTCCGCAATTTCGTGACTTTCAAAAACAGACAGATCTGGGTTCATCTCAAGTGTGATGTCCAGATAAATATTGCTTCCGTAGGTACGACCGCGTTGTGATTTGACCTTGCTAATCTTAGGAATTTCCATGATAGCCTTTTGGTAATCTTCGAGCAAATGCTCATCAAAACCATCTGAAAGACTGAAGGATGACTCAATAAAAATGTCATAGGCTGTTTTGAGGATAAAGAAGGTGATGATAATCGCAACCAACTTATCCACGATTGGATAGTTAAAACTACTAGCCAGGATAGCAATAGAAGTTCCAAGAGATGTCACGGCATCTGACAGATTGTCCTTAGCTGCAGCCTTGAGGGCTTTTGATTTAGCTTGCTTACTCAGATGGGTATTGTAGAGATAAACGGCGAACATGATGAAAGCAGAGATGACTCCCAGAGTCGCACCAAGTGGGTCAATGACCGTTTGTTCTTGGCTGAGTATTTTTTGGATGGTATCACGCAGAACATCAAAGCCAACGTAAAACATAATGATGGAAGTGATGAGACTTGCCAAATCCTCTATTTTCCAGTGGCCGAAGCGATGATCTCTATCTGCCGGTTGGCGAGCCAAGCGAATCCCGATTAGGAGGGCCACGTTTCCAACAATATCTGAAACGTTGTTAAAACCATCAGCTACCAAACTGGATGAATGGAGGAGGTGTCCGGTTGCTAACTTAGCTGCTGATAAGAAAAAGTAGGTCAAAATGCTGATAATGGCACCACGCTCAGCTAATTTCAAGTTTGAAACTGATTGATTCATCTAACTCTCTTTCTAGAATTTTTGTATTCTATCATTATACTGGTTTTCCATAGAAAATTCAAATAAGATAGAGGAATAACAAGGATATAAATTAAAAAATGCTTTTTTAAAAAAAGAAAACATGATAGAATGAGAGTGGAATATTTTTTTAGAGAGAATTTTTCATGAATTACAAACTAATTCTAGATAAAGTGATTCGAGTAGGATTGCTAGTGATACCGTTTCTTATATTTTACATATATAGACTGATGAAGGGGTTTGATTATCCTGTAATCGATGATATTATGATTAATCAAACGATATTATCAGGTGAAAATATGTTGCTCCCTTATATAGGGATTTTATTATCATCTACACTAGTCTTTTTTCAGCAGTTGTTTACAACGTTGAATATTTATTTTATTTTTTTATCTATAGGTTTTTGTTTAAGTTTTAGCGTTTATTTAGAATTTTTTTTCAGAAAGAAATTTTATTTTGTACTCCCTTTGCTAGTTTTACTTCAAATGGTTTTAATGAAGTACTTCTCGTTTTCAGTAATTGCTTACTTGTTATCGACAGCAGCTATGCTTTTATTATTTGATAGAAAATATGTAACGGGAGTGCTCTTGTCTTTGATAGGGTTGTCGATTAGACCGCAAATTATAACCAGTTTATTATTGCTTTTACTCCCCTTCTTAGTTTTTGAAGTAATCAAAGGGAAAAAGAAAAAAGAATTATTCTTGTTATTTTCTGTAATTTTGCTTATTTTTGCTTCCAATAAAGTTTATACCTTAATGAGACCAGATGTTCAAGAATACCTAACTTGGAATACTCTGAGTACTAATTTGAGAGATTTCCCTGCGATTGATTATGAGAAGCATGCCAAGGAATTTCAGCAATTAGGAGTCAGTGAAAACGACTTATCTGCTTCAACCTACTGGTTGTTTGCTGAAAAAGCAGCTTTAAACAATGAGTTATTAACGAAAATTCAATCCGTACGTTCTTTCTCTGAAAAGTACTCCTTTAATGTACTTCAGATGGTGTCGGATTATTTCCAAAATATCATTTTGACAACTTTTCTTTTTGTTATGATTGGCTGGTTTCTGTTCTTCAAACCCAAGAAATTCTATGGATGGCTACTTCCTCTTGTTCCATTTGCATTGATAGGTGCTCTGTTTGTTAGGCAAAGAGTAGTAGAACGTGTCTATATCCCAATAATCATTAGCTATTTAATCTTTTTTGTCTATCAGGCGCCCTTGTTTTATACTAAGAGAAGACTGTTAGAAAAAAGAGGAATTTTTTATAGCCTCCAACTAGTAGGAATAGTGGCAAGTATGGTCTGGGTGAATAGTGTAGCAGGAGAACTCTATTGGTTTCCAGATATTCAATCATCTATGGTTTCAGAATATCATGATGTTGTGGAAAATTATTCTGATAAGTTAATTGTTTTTGGTGGATATGGAACACTTGTAAATTCTCAACCAAGTTTGGCAACTCTTAGATTTAAGCCGAATCAGTTGATTGAAAATACGACAACTTTAGGAAATTGGCAGACTTTTTCTCCACATTACTATGACTTGATGAAAAGGTATCAAGCGGTAGAACCTAGTAACCTTTTGACATCTGCTCTAGATAGGGATGATATCCTATTTTTTTGGTCACCTGCTTCAGGAAATATGGATAGTGTTAAAAAAATTATGAGTGAACATTATCATAAACATGTTCATTTTGTAGAAATTGAGAAGATAACTTCTGATATGAGCGTTTTTAAATTAGAACAGGACTAAGGAAAGTAAGATGAAAAAACGTATTGGATACATTGATATGACAAAGGGGCTAGCGATTATACTTGTTATTATAGGGCATAGCAGTTTTGTGCCTCTTCGTGCAAAAATACTTCTCTATGTTTTTCATATCCCCTTATTTTTCTTCTTGTCAGGTTTTACTTTAAATGTCACTAAATATAAAACATTTAAGGAATATTTTCTTAGCAAGGTGAAAAGTTTGGTCGTTCCCTTTTTTTGCCTGAATATTTTTGTTTTTCTCTTTCAACTCTTTGTCATGTATCCTGAACAAGTGTTTAGTTTTAATCTTATTCATTTTACTAAACAATTGTTATTGTCAGATCGGTTGCATGTTTATTTTCAGTTATGGTTTCTAAATGTCATGTTTTTAGCACATGTTTTTAGTTACTTTATTCTCAGAAGAAAATGGTCTATTGGTCTATGGCTATTGATTCTTGTATCACTCTTGCTTCTAGTCTTTTTAGGACAAAAAATCTATACTTGGAATTTTTATCTAATCTGGAATCTTGATTTGGTCCCTGTAGCCGTTGTCTTCACTCTTCTAGGTGTTGGAGTAAGGAAATATTTACCTCAGCTGGAAAAGTTTTTTGCAATATACTATCTGCCAGTTGCCTTCTTTCTAACTATATTTGTGGGCAGATTGAACTATCATTTGAGTGGAAAACAGATTGTTGATCTTTACTATCAACAGATAGGAAACCATCTCTTGTTTTACATTGCTGCAATTTCAGGTATATGGTCCACCTTCATATTCTTTAAGTCAATTCCTGAAATGACTCTCTTGAAATCAATCGGTCAAAGAACCTTGATTTACTATGGTGTCCATGCCCCAATTGTTTTAGTATTGGTAGAAAAATTAGTTTTACAACTGTCTACAAGATATACTGGTATTTTTGTGAATGGCTACGTTACAACAAGTGTTGTAACAATATTGACTTTGGTAGGGTGTGAATTGATTGTCAGAGTATTTAGAGGGACTAATTTTCCTTTTGGATTTAAAAGGTTAGGTGACAAAAATGAGTAGAAATAATCCAATTTTATATATCGTGATTCCATGTTATAACGAAGAGCAAGTGTTGCCTCATACCAATCCGATGTTTGTTGGGAAAATTGAGGAATTAGTAAAAAATCAAGAGGTTCATCCAAATAGTAAGGTCATGTATGTGAATGACGGCAGTAAGGATAAAACTTGGGAACTAATCCAAGCATATGCTTCATCGAATCCATATGTTGTAGGTATTTCTCAAAGTCGGAACCGTGGTCATCAAAGTAGTGTTTTGGCTGGGATGTACGAAGCTGCAGAATTTGCGGATATCGTGATTACCATTGACGCAGATGGTCAAGATGATATCAACTGCATGGATCAAATGGTTTCTGAATATAAGTCAGGTTCAGAGATTGTTTACGGGGTTCGAGACAATCGTGATACTGATTCAGCATTTAAGAGAATCACAGCTGAAGGATTCTATAATGTGATGCATTTATTTGGAGCAGATGTCGTTTTTAATCATGCGGACTATCGTTTAGTCTCTAAACGGTTTATTCATGAGCTTGCTAAGTTCAAAGAAGTAAACTTATTCCTTCGTGGAATTATGCCTCTTGTAGGATTTAAGTATTCCTACGTGACTTATAAACGTCATGAACGAATTGCAGGAGAAAGTCACTATCCACTCTCTAAAATGCTTGGTTTAGCAATGGATGGGATTACTAGTCTGTCTATTAAGCCCATTCGCTTGATTACTAGCTTGGGAGTTATGACTTCACTTTTTAGTTTTTTGTTGATCATCTGGGTTTTGTGGAGCAAATTTGCTGGTAATGTGGTAGCTGGATGGGCCAGTACCTACGCCATTGTAAGCTTACTTGGCGGAGTTCAGCTAATTAGTCTCGGTGTAATCGGGGAATATATTGGAAAAATCTATCTAGAAACGAAGCAACGTCCAAGATACATTATTAGTGATCGTACTTATGATGGGAATGTTGACTAACTCCACCCCAGCACTTGAAAACTTTTGAAATTCTGATATAATAGAACTACTCAAGGGAGTAGCTGGCGGTTAACCGCGATAGTGTCGTCATTACGAATTATTTCCGGCACTATATTAAACAGCGAGACTTGTTTTTTTAAAAAACAGGTCTCTTTTTTTGTAAGAAAGAGACCAAAAAGGAGGAGACTATTTTGTCTAAAGAACAAAATAAAGACTTGTTTTATACGCAAACTACAGAGGATGTCTTAAAGAAATTGGATTCATCTGTAGAAGGCTTGTCGAGTGTACAAGCTCAAGAACGCTTGGCGACTTATGGACATAATGAACTGGATGAAGGTGAAAAACGTAGTATCCTGTCTAAGTTTATTGACCAGTTTAAAGATTTGATGATTATCATCTTGCTTGCGGCAGCCGCACTTTCTGTAATTACAGAAGGGATGGATGGTTTAACAGATGCCATTATTATCTTGGCCGTTGTTGTCTTGAATGCTGCCTTCGGAGTTTACCAAGAAGGTCAGGCAGAAGCAGCCATTGAAGCTTTGAAAAATATGTCTAGCCCGATGGCTCGTGTTCGTCGTGATGGTCATGTGATTGAAATTGACTCAAAAGAATTGGTACCTGGAGACATCGTCTTGCTTGAAGCGGGAGATGTCGTGCCTGCAGATATGCGCTTGTTTGAAGCAGCTTCTCTTAAAATCGAAGAAGCAGCTCTTACAGGGGAGTCTGTCCCAGTTGAAAAAGATGTGACAGGACTTGTTGAAGCTGATGCTGGTATCGGGGATCGTGTTAACATGGGTTACCAAAACTCAAACGTAACTTACGGTCGTGGTATCGGTGTCGTAACCAATACTGGTATGTACACAGAAGTTGGTAAGATTGCCGATATGTTAGCCAACGCAGACGAAACAGAAACACCATTGAAGCAAAGCTTGGAACAATTATCTAAAGCCTTGACTTATTTGATTGTTGTGATTGCGATTATCACTTTCCTGGTTGGTGTCTTCATTCGTGGGGAACATCCATTGGAAGGATTGATGGTAGCAGTTGCCCTTGCGGTTGCTGCAATTCCAGAAGGTCTCCCTGCCATTGTTACCATCGTTCTATCTTTGGGAACTACAACTCTTGCTAAACGTAATTCGATTGTTCGTAAATTGCCAGCGGTTGAAACTCTTGGTTCAACAGAAATCATCGCATCTGATAAAACAGGTACTTTGACCATGAACCAAATGACGGTTGAAAAAGTTTATACCAACGGTCAATTGCAAAGCTCGGCATCTGAGATTGCTGCTAGCAACAATACCCTTCGTATCATGAACTTTGCCAATGATACCAAGGTGGATACATCTGGCAAATTGATTGGTGATCCAACGGAGACAGCTCTTGTACAGTTTGGTTTGGACCACAACTTTGATGTTCGTGAAGTCTTGGAAGATGAGCCACGTGTAGCTGAATTGCCATTTGACTCAGACCGTAAACTCATGTCTACCATTCATAAGGAAGCAGACGGTTCTTACTTTATCGCTGTCAAGGGTGCGCCTGATCAATTGCTCAAGCGTGTGACGCGTATTGAAGTCAATGGGCAAGTTCGCCCTATCACGGATGAAGATAAGAAAGCTATCCTTGCTACCAACAAAGATTTGGCCAAACAAGCCCTTCGTGTCTTGATGATGGCTTATAAGACAAGCCATGAAATTCCAACCTTGGAATCTGAAATTGTTGAGTCTGACCTTATCTTCTCTGGTTTGGTCGGTATGATTGACCCTGAGCGTCCAGAAGCTGCAGAAGCTGTTCGTGTCGCTAAAGAAGCAGGTATCCGTCCAATCATGATTACGGGTGACCACCAAGATACAGCAGAAGCTATTGCTAAACGTCTTAGTATTATCGATCCAAATGACACAGAAAACCATGTCTTTACGGGTGCTGAGTTGAATGAACTAACGGATGAAGAATTCCAAAAAGTCTTTAAGCAATACTCAGTTTATGCGCGTGTATCACCTGAACACAAGGTTCGGATTGTCAAAGCATGGCAAAATGAAGGTAAAGTTGTTGCCATGACAGGAGACGGGGTTAATGACGCACCATCACTTAAGACAGCGGATATTGGTATCGGTATGGGGATTACAGGTACAGAAGTTTCTAAGGGTGCTTCTGATATGGTCCTTGCTGATGATAACTTTGCAACCATTATCGTAGCGGTAGAAGAAGGACGTAAGGTCTTCTCCAATATCCAAAAATCCATTCAATATCTCTTGTCTGCCAATATGGCTGAAGTCTTCACCATCTTCTTTGCAACCCTCTTTGGTTGGGATGTATTGCAACCAGTGCACCTTCTCTGGATCAACTTGGTAACTGATACGCTTCCAGCCATCGCCCTTGGAGTTGAGCCAGCTGAACCAGGTGTCATGACCCACAAACCTCGTGGACGTAAATCTAACTTCTTTGATGGTGGTGTCTTCGGTGCCATTATGTATCAAGGAGTCTTCCAAACTTTACTCGTTCTTGGTGTTTATGGTTGGGCCTTGTTATGGCCAGAACATGCTACACGTGCGGAAATCCATGCGGATGCACTGACTATGGCCTTTGCGACTCTTGGTTTGATCCAATTGCTCCATGCCTTTAACGTCAAGTCGGTTTACCAATCCATCTTTAAAGTGGGTCTCTTCAAGAACAAAACCTTTAACTGGTCCATTCCACTTGCCTTCGTTCTTTTAATGGCAACGATTGTTGTTCCTGGATTTAATAAACTCTTCCATGTCTCTCATTTGAGTTTGACACAATGGTTAGCTGTTTTAACAGGATCCTTCTTGATTGTTGTCCTTGTCGAGATTGTGAAAGCTATTCAGCGCGCACTTGGAAAAGATAAAAATGCCATTTAGGCATAAAAAAGTCATCTTCGGATGGCTTTTTTGCTTTTATATATGGTAAACAGAGATAGATTTTATGCTATAATCAAGTTGAGAAAAAGATGGAGGAAAGAGTCTTGAAAAAGAAAATTGTAACAGATATTTTATTTCTATCGCAAGTATCCCGACCTGCTAGTCAGGAGGATTTACCTCTAGCAAAGGACTTACAGGATACCCTACAGGCCAATAAAGAGACCTGTGTCGGCCTAGCAGCTAATATGATTGGGGTGCAAAAGCGCGTGATTATCTTTAATCTTGGAATGATTCCCGTGGTTATGTTTAATCCAGTTCTCAAATCTTTTGAAAATCCATATGAGACGGAAGAGGGTTGTTTGTCTCTGACAGGTATGAGACAAACAAGGAGATATGAGAAAATTACCGTATCCTATAGAGATATTCATTGGCAAGAACAGACCATTACCTTGACAGGATTTCCGGCTCAGATTTGTCAGCATGAACTCGATCATTTGGAGGGGATTATCATTTAGGCTTAAATCCTTGGTAGTCCTAAAAAAATATGCTACACTAACACTATGAAAATTCTAATCCCAACTGCAAAAGAAATGAACACTGAAATCTCTAGTTTAGAAGCAAAACCCTTGCGTCCTGAAAGTCAGGCTATTCTGGAGGAGTTAGCAACATACTCTGTCCAAGAGCTGGAGAGTTTTTACAAGATATCATCTGAAAAAGCGCAAGAGGAGTATGAACGCATCCAGGCCTTGAAAAATGGGACTGCAAAATCATATCCAGCCTTGCAACTCTTTGATGGGCTCATGTATCGTAACATCAAACGAGAAAAACTAAGCAAGGCAGAGCAGGCCTATCTAGAGGAACATCTCCTAATTACGACTGCTTTTTATGGAGTAATTCCAGCCTTTGAACCGATTGCTCCTCACCGACTGGATTTTTTAATGAAGTTGAAGGTGGATGGTAAAAGTTTGAAGACACATTGGCAAACGGCATACAGTGAAGCTTTGGAAGGTGAGAATCTCATTTTTTCACTGTTATCCTCAGAGTTTGAGACTGTATTTCCAAAAGAAATCCGTGAAAAAATGGTGACCTTCAAGTTTATGGAAGAAAGAGATGGAAAACTAAAAATCCACTCTACCATTTCAAAGAAAGCTAGAGGGGCCTTCTTAACAGCTTTGATGGAACATCAAGTGACCTCAGTTGAAGAAATTAAAAATCTTAGCTTTTCGGGATTTAACTATCAGAGGGATTTGTCTACCCAAAATGAGTATATTTTTGTCAAATAAGAAAGGCGAAAGCTTGCGATGATACTACTAATCGTAAGCTTTTTTGTTTGCGAAGTCTTTTCGGTTGGAGTGGTAGGAATTTTCACAAAATTCTGGTATAATGTTTTTATTATAAAATTTCAAGGAGACACAGATGTCAGTTAAGATTGCATTACTTGGATTTGGTACAGTTGCGAGTGGTGTTCCTTTCCTTCTCAAGGAAAATGGAGAAAAAATAACCCAATCAGGTCGTTCAGAGATTGAAGTAGCAAAGGTTTTAGTTAAAGACGAGGAAGAAAAAAATCGTTTATTTGCTGCTGGAAATGATTTTCATTTTGTAACAAATATTGACGAAATCTTGTCAGACAAAGATATTACAATTGTTGTTGAATTAATGGGGCGTATCGAGCCAGCGAAAACCTTCATGACACGTGCTTTAGAGGCAGGAAAACATGTCGTTACTGCCAATAAGGATCTTTTAGCGATGCATGGAACTGAATTGTTAGAGATTGCTAAGAAAAATCACGTTGCTCTTTATTATGAGGCGGCAGTTGCCGGAGGAATTCCAATCCTTCGTACATTAGCGAATTCCCTAGCTTCTGATAAAATTACGCGTGTCCTTGGTGTTGTCAACGGTACTTCCAACTTTATGATGACCAAAATGGTAGAAGAAGGCTGGTCTTACGAAGATGCGCTTGCTGAAGCTCAACGTCTTGGATTTGCTGAAAGTAACCCAACCAATGACGTTGACGGGATTGATGCGGCTTATAAGATGGTCATTTTGAGCCAGTTCGCTTTTGGGATGAATGTCAAGTTTGAAGATGTTAGTCATCAAGGAATTCGCAATATCACTCCAGAAGATGTAGCAGTTGCCCAAGACCTTGGTTATGTAGTCAAACTGGTTGGCTCAATCGAAGAAACACCTTCTGGAATCGCTGCCGAGGTTACTCCAACCTTCCTTCCGAAAGCTCATCCACTTGCAAGTGTTAACGGTGTTATGAATGCGGTCTTTGTGGAATCCATCGGTATCGGTGAGTCTATGTACTATGGACCAGGTGCAGGTCAAAAACCAACTGCAACAAGCGTTGTAGCTGATATTATCCGTATCGTTCGTCGTTTGAATGACGGTACCATTGGAAAAGACTTTAATGAATACAGCCGTCCAGTAGTTTTGGCTCAGCCAGAAGATGTCAAAGCCAACTATTATTTCTCAATTTTGGCTCCTGATTCTAAAGGCCAAATCTTGAAATTGGCTGAGATTTTTAATGCAGAAGATATTTCCTTCAAACAAATCCTACAAGATGGGAAACAAGAAGGCAAGGCTCGTGTCGTTATCATCACTCATAAAATCAACAAGGCACAGCTTGAAAATATTACAGCAGCTTTGAAGGCCTTGGCTGAGTTTGAACTTCTCAATACCTTCAAGGTTTTAGGAGACTAAGATGAAGATTATTGTACCTGCTACAAGTGCCAATGTGGGTCCAGGGTTTGACTCTGTTGGTGTAGCTGTAACTAAGTATCTAGAAATTCAGGTTTGTGAAGAACGTGAAGAATGGATGATTGAACATCAACTAGGCAAATGGATTCCACGTGACGAGCGTAATCTATTACTGAAGATTGCTCTACAAATCGTTCCAGACCTTCAACCAAGACGTTTGAAAATGGTCAGTGATATTCCACTTGCACGTGGACTAGGTTCATCTAGCTCTGTCATCGTTGCAGGGATTGAACTGGCAAATCAACTTGGAAACTTGAAATTGAGCAAGCATGAAAAATTGCAATTAGCGACTAAGATTGAAGGGCATCCTGATAATGTTGCGCCTGCTATCTATGGAAATCTCGTGATTGCTAGCTCAGTCGAAGGTCAGGTTTCTGCTGTTGTGGCACCTTTCCCAGAGTGTGCCTTCCTAGCCTACATTCCAAACTATGAATTGCGTACTCGAGATAGCCGTGGTGTCTTGCCCAAGAAACTTTCTTATAAGGAAGCTGTTGCAGCAAGTTCTATCGCCAACGTAGCCATTGCAGCCCTATTGACAGGAGATATGGTCAAAGCTGGTCAAGCTATTGAGAGTGACCTCTTCCACGAGCGTTACCGTCAAGAACTGGTACGAGAATTTGCGACGATCAAGAAAGTTGCCAAGAGAAATGGCGCTTATGCGACTTACTTGTCCGGTGCTGGTCCAACTGTCATGGTATTGGCTGAGCCTGACAAGATGCCTAAGATTAAGGCAGAACTTGAAAAACAACCGTTGAAAGGCAAACTTCATGACTTGCAAGTAGATACACAAGGCGTTCGCGTCGAAGAAAAATAAAGATAGCGATAGGATGGGGAAACTCTTTAAGAGGGCTTCCTATCCTTTTTTTGAAAATGAAATAAGGAAAGTTAACTCTTTCCAAAATTTAGAGACCATTCTTGGTCAAGGAGGATTTGAAATGGCAGAAATATATTTAGCAGGTGGCTGCTTTTGGGGCTTAGAAGAATACTTTTCACGTATTTCTGGAGTACTTGAAACGACTGTTGGTTATGCCAATGGTCAGGTAGAAACTACCAATTATCAATTAATCAAAGAAACAGATCATGCAGAGACTGTGCAAGTTATCTATGATGAAAAGATAGTGTCGCTCCGTGAGATCTTGCTCTATTATTTCCGAGTCATTGATCCACTGTCTATCAATCAACAAGGAAATGACCGTGGTCGTCAATACCGCACAGGGATTTATTATCAAGACGAAGAGGATTTGCCAACTATCTATGCAGTCGTTCAAGAGCAGGAGCGTATGCTTGGACGCAAGATAGCAGTAGAAGTGGAGAAACTCCGTCACTACATCTTGGCTGAGGACTATCACCAAGACTACCTCAAGAAAAATCCTGGTGGCTATTGCCACATCGATGTGAGGGATGCAGAGAAACCACTGATAGACGCTGCTAACTACGAAAAACCGAGTCAGGCAGTTTTACGAGAAAATTTGTCAGAAGAATCCTACCGAGTTACCCAAGAGGCAGCGACGGAAGCTCCTTTTAGCAATGCCTACGACCAAACTTTTGAGGAAGGAATTTATGTCGATATCACGACTGGTGAGCCCCTCTTCTTTGCCAAGGATAAATTTGCCTCAGGCTGTGGTTGGCCAAGCTTTAGTCGTCCTATTTCCAAGGAACTCATTCATTACTACCAGGACTTGAGTCATGGTATGGAGCGAATCGAAGTCCGGTCACGTTCAGGCAATGCCCACTTGGGGCACGTCTTTACAGACGGACCTCAGGAACTGGGTGGATTGCGTTATTGTATCAATTCTGCTTCTTTACGATTCATTGCTAAGGATGAAATGGAAGAGGCTGGCTATGGCTACCTACTTCCATATTTGAACAAATAAAAAAGATGGTGGTTTTTCCACCTTCTTCATTTTGAAAATAGAAGGGACGTATGAAACAATTACTTTCTTACTTTAAACCCTACATTAAGGAGTCTTTCCTAGCGCCCTTGTTCAAGTTGCTAGAAGCCGTTTTTGAACTCTTGGTTCCCATGGTGATAGCAGGGATTGTTGACCAATCTATCCCTCACAAAAATCAGGGTCATCTGTGGCTGCAAATGGGGCTCCTCTTTTTGTTTGCAGTTATTGGTGTTTTGGTAGCTTTAGTGGCTCAGTTTTACTCAGCCAAGGCAGCAGTAGGATTTGCTAAGGAGTTGACCAATGACCTCTATCGTCATATTCTTTCCTTGCCCAAGGATAGTAGAGACCGTTTGACGACCTCGAGTTTGGTGACGCGTTTGACTTCAGATACCTATCAGATTCAGACAGGGATCAATCAATTTTTACGCCTATTTTTAAGGGCCCCTATTATTGTTTTTGGTGCCATTTTTATGGCTTATCGTCTCTCGCCTGAATTGACCTTCTGGTTTTTGGTCATGGTTGCCATTTTGTCCTTTGTCATTGTCGTGTTATCACGCTTGGTCAATCCTCTCTATAGTATTTTGAGAAAGAAAACAGACCAGCTGGTTCAGGAAACACGCCAACAGATACAAGGGATGCGTGTAATTCGTGCCTTTGGCCAAGAAAAACGAGAAATCGAGAACTTCCAAGTACTTAATCAAGTCTATACGGCTATCCAAATGAAAACAGGCTACTGGTCCAGTCTCTTGACACCCTTGACCTATTTGATCGTCAACGGAACTTTGCTGGTGATCATCTGGAATGGCTATATTTCTATCCAGGGAGGCTGGCTCAGTCAAGGTGCCTTGATTGCCTTAATCAACTATCTCCTGCAAATCTTGGTAGAGTTGATAAAACTAGCCATGCTCATTAATTCACTCAACCAGTCTTATATTTCTGCCAAGCGAATTGAAGAAGTCTTTGCAGAAAAGCCTGAAGATATACTGGCAGAAATTGCTCAAAAAGAAACTTCCTCGAACCAGTCCTTACGAGTTGAACACTTGAGCTTTACCTATCCAGATGCTGCTCAACCATCCTTGCGAAATCTTTCTTTTGCTATGCAACAAGGAAAAATTCTTGGAATCATCGGGGGGACTGGTTCTGGTAAGTCAAGTTTGGTACAGGTCCTACTTGGCCTTTATCCGGCAGATAAGGGAAGCATTTCCCTTTATCGAGATGGACGTAGTCCTCGCAATCTTTCTGAATGGCGATCTTGGATGGCCTATGTTCCTCAAAAGGTTGAACTCTTTAAGGGAACCATTCGTTCTAACTTGACTCTGGGTATGGAAGAAACAGTCTCCAACCAAGAACTATGGCAGGCCTTAGAAATTGCCCAGGCCAAGGATTTTATTAGTGACAAGGAAGGTCAGCTGGACGCAGAGGTTCAAGCAGGTGGTCGTAATTTCTCAGGTGGGCAAAAGCAACGTTTGTCTATCGCCCGAGCAGTTTTACGACAAGCTCCTTTTCTCATCCTCGATGATGCGACGTCAGCCCTTGATACCATCACTGAGTCCAATCTTCTCAAAGCTGTTCAAGATAACCTACCAAACACCAGTTTGATCTTGATTTCCCAACGAACTTCAACCTTGAAGATTGCTGATCAAATTCTCCTTTTAGAGAAAGGGGAGCAATTAGCACTTGGAAATCATGAGGAATTGATGAAGACTAGCCAAATCTATCGTGAAATCAATGTATCCCAACATGGAAAGGAGGACTAGAATGAAAGGCAAACATGCAAGCCAAGCCTTCAAACAATTAGCAAAAGATTTAGCTGGCCATCCCGTCCTTCTTTTCCTAGCTTTCTTGGGAACCATTGCTCAGGTAGCCCTATCAATCTATCTGCCAATCTTGATTGGGCAGGTGATTGACCAAGTCTTAGTGACGGACTCATCTCAGGTATTCTGGCAGATTTTCCTCCAGATGATTTTGGTGGTCATCGGAAATACGCTGGTACAGTGGGTCAATCCCCTCCTATATAATCGACTGATTTTCTCCTACACCAAAGATTTGCGCGAAAAAATCATTGAAAAGCTCCATCGTCTTCCGATTGCCCTTGTAGATAGACAAGGTAGTGGGGAAATGGTCAGCCGTGTAACGACAGATATCGAACAGTTGGCAGCGGGATTGAATATGATTTTCAACCAATTTTTCATCGGAGTTTTGATGATTTTGGTCAGCATTCTTGCTATGCTCCAAATCCATCTATTGATGACTCTCTTGGTTCTGCTCTTAACCCCTCTATCTATGGTCATTTCACGCTTTATCGCAAAGAGATCCTACCATCTCTTTCAAAAGCAGACAGAGACTAGGGGAATTCAGACTCAGTTGATAGAAGAATCGCTCACCCAGCAAAACATTATCCAGTCCTTCAATGCTCAGGAAGAATTTATCGAGAGACTTCATGAGGCAAATGACAATTACGCAGGTTATTCTCAGTCGGCTATCTTTTATTCATCGACAGTCAATCCTTCCACCCGTTTTGTCAATGCCCTCATTTATGCCCTACTAGCAGGTGTTGGAGCTTTACGCATCATGGCGGGTTCCACTTTGACGGTTGGTCGTTTAGTGACCTTTTTGAACTATGCGCAGCAGTACACTAAGCCTTTTAACGATATTTCATCAGTCTTAGCCGAGTTGCAAAGTGCCTTAGCTTGTGCAGAACGTGTCTATACTGTTTTAGAAAGTCCTGAGATTACAGAAACAGGTTTTAAAGAATTGAACAGTGACCAAGTCAAGGGAGCTATTTCCTTTAAGCAAGTTTCTTTTGGTTACAATCCTGAAAAGATCTTGATTAAGGATCTGTCTATTGATATTCCAGCTGGTAGTAAGGTTGCTATCGTTGGCCCAACGGGTGCTGGGAAGTCTACCCTTATCAATCTCCTAATGCGTTTTTACCCGATTAACTCAGGAGCTATTTTGCTAGACGGTCGCTCGATTTATGATTATACCCGAGCATCATTGAGACAGCAGTTTGGGATGGTGCTCCAAGAAACTTGGCTCAAGCAGGAAACCATTCATGACAATATTGCTTTTGGCCATCCTCAAGCAAGTCGAGACCAGGTCATTGTCGCAGCCAAGGCAGCAAATGCGGATTTCTTTATCCAACAATTGCCACAGGGTTATGATACCAAGCTTGAAAATGCAGGGGAATCTTTGTCTGTTGGTCAAGCTCAGCTTTTGACCATTGCCCGCGTCTTTCTAGCCATTCCTAAGATTCTCATCTTAGACGAAGCAACTTCATCCATCGATACCCGGACAGAGGTGCTGGTTCAGGACGCCTTTGCCAAACTCATGAAGGGACGGACAAGCTTTATCATTGCCCACCGTTTATCGACCATTCAAGATGCTGATTTGATTCTTGTCTTGGTGGATGGAGATATTGTCGAGCACGGCAATCATCAGGAACTCATGACGAGAAAAGGCAAATACTATCAAATGCAGCAAGCAGCAGCTTTTAGCCCAGAATAAATGGGAAAGCCGTTATAATGCTAATGAACAAACAAGAAAAGTTGCCTTCGGGTGACTTTTTTGTTACAATAGCTAGAAAAATTATCCAGTATGAATACTTATATAGAAAAGGAGCCTAGGGATGAAAGTCTTTCAGCATGTGAATATCGTGACTTGTGACCAAGATTTCCCTGTCTATCTAGATGGGATTTTAGCTATTAAAGAAACCCAAATCGTCTATGTCGGTCAGGAAAATCAAGAGATTCTTAAACAAGCAGATCAAATCATAGACTATCAGGGGGCTTGGATCATGCCTGGATTGGTTAACTGCCATACTCACTCTGCCATGACAGGCTTGAGAGGCATTCGTGATGATAGCAATCTCCACGAATGGCTAGAGGACTATATCTGGCCAGCAGAAGCAGAATTCACACCAGAGATGACTACAAAGGCCGTCAAAGAGGCGCTAACAGAGATGCTCCAGTCAGGGACAACAACATTTAATGATATGTACAATCCTAATGGAGTGGATATAGCTGAGATTTATGAGGTGGTTAAGGCATCCAAGATGCGTTGCTATTTTTCTCCAACCCTCTTTTCTTCAGACGTGGAGACGACGGCTGAAACTATAGCAAGAACGCGAGCTGTCATCGAGACAATCAAAGGTTATCAAGACCCAAATTTCAAGGTGATGGTGGCTCCTCACTCGCCCTACAGTTGTAGTCGAGATTTGCTGGAGGCAAGTCTTGAGCTAGCAAAAGAAGAAAACATTTCCCTTCATATCCACGTGGCAGAAACACAGGAAGAGTCAGGCATTATCCTGAAACGCTATGGCAAACGCCCATTAGCATTTCTAGATGATCTTGGCTATTTAGATCATCAGGCTGTATTTGCCCATGGTGTGGAGTTAAATGAAGCAGAAATAGAACGCTTGGCAGATTCGCAAGTCGCTATCGCCCACAATCCTATCAGCAACCTCAAACTAGCCTCAGGGATTGCACCAGTTGTCCAACTTCAGAAAGCAGGAGTACCAGTTGGTATCGCAACGGACTCAGTTGCTTCTAATAATAACCTTGATATGTTTGAGGAAGGACGCACAGCAGCCCTTTTACAGAAAATGAAAAGTGGCGATGCCAGTCAATTTCCAATCGAAACCGCCCTCAAGGCACTGACAATCGAGGGTGCTAAGGTGTTAGGAATGGAAGATGAGATTGGTAGTCTAGAAGTTGGCAAGCAAGCAGATTTTCTCGTTATCCAGCCCCAAGGAAAAATCCATCTCCAACCTCAAGAAAACATGCTATCTCACCTCGTTTATGCTGTCAAATCCAGTGATGTTGACGACGTCTACATCGCTGGTGAACAAGTCGTGAAAGACGGTCAAGTGCTGACAGTTAACTTGTAAAATTAAGTATAAATTTACGAAATCTCATGAGAAAATTCTTGTGAGATTTTCTAGTTTTTAGGTGAAATTATGGGCCTTACTTCTTGCCTAAATATTTTGATAATAAAATAAAAAAAACACCGATTAGATAAATAAGAAAAATTATGGTATAATAAAACGATACAATTAAAGGAGTATGTATGGACATTTCAGAAATCCGTCAAAAAATTGACGCAAATCGTGAAAAATTAGCTTCTTTCAGGGGGTCTCTTTGACCTCGAAGGTTTAGAGGAAGAGATTGCCATTTTGGAAAACAAAATGACAGAACCTGATTTTTGGAACGATAATATTGCGGCCCAAAAAACATCGCAAGAATTAAACGAACTAAAACATACCTATAATACCTTCCACAAGATGGATGAGTTGCAGGATGAAGTTGAGATTTTACTGGACTTTTTGGCGGAGGACGAATCCGTTAAGGATGAGTTGGTTGAAAAACTCGATGAGTTAGCTCAGATGATGACCAGCTACGAAATGACCCTTCTCTTGTCAGAACCTTATGATCACAATAATGCTATCCTTGAAATCCATCCAGGTTCAGGGGGAACAGAGGCTCAAGACTGGGGCGATATGCTCCTTCGTATGTATACTCGCTATGGAAATGCCAAAGGCTTCAAGGTTGAGGTCTTGGACTACCAAGCAGGTGATGAGGCAGGAATCAAGTCAGTAACCTTGTCTTTTGAAGGACCAAATGCTTATGGTCTTCTCAAGTCTGAGATGGGAGTTCACCGTTTGGTTCGTATCTCACCATTTGACTCTGCTAAACGTCGCCACACCTCATTTACTTCTGTAGAAGTCATGCCAGAGTTGGATGATACCATCGAAGTTGACATCCGTGAGGATGACATCAAGATGGATACCTTCCGTTCAGGAGGAGCAGGTGGACAAAACGTCAACAAGGTTTCAACAGGTGTCCGCTTGACTCACATTCCGACAGGTATCGTCGTAGCATCAACTGTTGACCGTACCCAGTATGGGAACCGTGACCGTGCTATGAAGATGCTTCAGGCAAAACTCTACCAGATGGAGCAGGAAAAGAAAGCTGCTGAGGTAGACTCGCTCAAGGGTGAGAAAAAGGAAATTACATGGGGAAGCCAAATCCGCTCCTATGTATTTACGCCTTATACAATGGTAAAAGACCATCGTACAAACTTTGAAGTAGCGCAGGTCGATAAAGTTATGGATGGAGACCTAGATGGTTTTATCGATGCTTATCTGAAATGGCGTATTAGTTAAAAGAAAGGAAGTCACATGTCAATCATTGAAATGAGAGATGTTGTCAAAAAATACGACAACGGGACAACAGCCCTACGTGGCATCACTGTAAATATCGATGCAGGAGAATTCGCCTACATTGTAGGACCTTCAGGTGCTGGTAAATCAACTTTTATCCGTGCCTTGTATCGTGAGGTCAAAATCGACAAAGGAAGTTTGCAAGTCGCAGGTTATAACCTGGTTAAGATTAAAAAGAAAGATATTCCGTTCTTGCGTAGAAATGTCGGAGTAGTCTTTCAGGATTACAAACTTTTGCCAAAGAAAACCGTTTATGAGAACATTGCATACGCAATGGAGGTTGTCGGCGAAAGCCGTCGTAACATCAAAAAACGTGTTATGGAAGTCTTGGACCTTGTCGGTTTGAAGCACAAGGTTCGTTCATTCCCAAATGAGCTTTCAGGTGGTGAGCAACAACGTATCGCCATTGCGCGTGCTATCGTAAACAATCCTAAAGTATTGATTGCCGACGAACCAACAGGGAACTTGGACCCAGATAACTCATGGGAAATCATGAACCTCTTGGAACGTATCAATCTCCAAGGGACAACTGTTTTGATGGCGACCCACAACAGCCAAATCGTAAATACCTTGCGCCACCGCGTTATTGCCATCGAAAATGGTCGCGTGGTACGTGATGAAGCGAAAGGAGAGTACGGATACGATGATTAGTAGATTTTTCCGCCATCTGTTCGAAGCTTTAAAAAGTTTAAAGCGTAATGGATGGATGACCATTGCTGCTATCAGTTCAGTAATGATTACCTTGACCTTGGTTGCTATTTTTGCGTCAGTTATTTTCAATACTGCAAAATTGGCAACTGATATCGAAAACAACGTCCGCGTCATGGTTTATGTTCGTAAAGACGTTGAAGACAATAGTGAAACCATTGTAAAAGAAGGCCAAACCGTCACGAACAATGACTACCACAAGGTCTACGATGCCCTAAAAGCTTTGCCAGCTGTAAAAAATGTAACCTTCTCAAGTAAAGAAGAGCAGTACCAAAAGCTGACTGAAACTATGGGTGACGAGTGGAAGGTGTTTGAAGGAGATGCAAACCCTCTTCATGATGCCTACATCGTAGATACCAATTCACCAAGTGATGTAAAACCTGTAGCTGAAGAAGCTAAGAAAATCGAAGGTGTCTCTGAAGTTCAAGACGGTGGTGCCAATACCGAACGTCTCTTCAAGTTGGCTTCCTTCATCCGTGTATGGGGATTGGTCATCGCAGGACTCTTGATCTTTATCGCAGTCTTCTTGATTTCAAATACCATCCGTATTACTATCATTTCACGTAGCCGTGAAATCCAAATCATGCGTTTGGTTGGTGCCAAGAACGGTTATATCCGTGGCCCATTCTTGCTAGAAGGTGCCTTTATCGGATTGTTGGGAGCAGCTCTTCCATCAGCATTGGTTTACTTTATCTATAACCGAGTGTTCCAATCTGTCAACCCATCCTTGGTTGGTCAAAACTTATCTTTGATTACACCGGATCTCTTTATTCCATTGATGATTGCTCTCTTGTTCGTCATCGGAATCTGTATCGGTTCACTTGGTTCAGGAATCTCAATGCGTCGATTCTTGAAAATTTAAATCAAATATCTTGATAAAACATATAAAAGTGGGATGTCATCAAGACTTTATAGTGCTTGATGCCCCGCTTTTTCTTTTGGTCTCATTACTTAGTCACTTGCCAATTTTTGGGAAACAGTGTATGATAGGAAAGGACCTTTTTTACTAACATGAATCATGAATGAGGACAAGATGAAACAATTTTTAGAAAAAGTGAGTATACTCTCTCTGTCGTTAGTATTAATCACATCGTTTTCAATTTCGAGTGCCCTGCCAGCTATGTTTGACTATTATCAGGGCTACTCAAAAGGCCAGGTCGAGCTCTTGGTCAGCCTTCCATCCTTTGGAATTATGGCTATGCTTTTATTGAATGGAGTTTTAGAGCGGATTTTTCCAGAACGTCTCCAACTGACTCTAGGACTTTTAGTTTTGTCAATTAGTGGAACAGCCCCCTTCTGGTATCAGGGTTATTACTTTGTCTTTGCGACACGTCTTCTCTTTGGACTTGGAGTTGGAATGCTGAACGCCAAGGCAATCTCTATCATCAGTGAGCGTTATCAAGGCAAGACTCGTATTCAAATGCTTGGTTTTCGTGGCTCAGCTGAGGTAGTAGGTGCTTCTATCTTGACGCTGGCGGTGGGGCAACTTTTGGCTTTTGGTTGGACCGCTACTTTCTTAGCCTATGCAGCAGGTTTAGTGGTTCTTGCACTCTTCCTTCTCTTTGTACCCTATGGTAAAGCTGAAATATTCGCTTCAAAGCAAAAGACAGAAGAAACAGTGAGTTTGACTCGTTCTATGCTACAGCTAATTTTCTTCCTAGCCATTGGGGCTGCAGTCATTGTATGTACCAATACAGCCATTACATTCCGAATTCCTAGTCTCATGATTGAGGCAGGTTTCGGAGATGCTCAGTTGTCTAGTCTAGTATTAAGTGCCATGCAGTTGATCGGGATTTTAGCGGGAATTAGCTTTTCTTTCCTCATATCTGCCTTCAAGGAAAAATTGTTATTGGTTGCAGGAGTCACCTTTGGAATTGGGCAAATCATTATTGCCATAGCACCATCACTCTGGGTGGTTGTTGCAGGATCTATCCTGGGAGGATTTGCCTACAGCATTGCTCTGACGACAGTCTTTCAGTTGATATCTGAGAAAATTCCAGCTAAACTCCTCAACAAAGCAACTTCCTATGCTGTTTTGGGCTGTAGTTTTGGTGCATCTTTAACGCCATTCATTCTTTCAGGGATTAGCTTTGTGACTTTAGATGGTCGCATGACATTTATCATTCTAGGAGCATGGATGATTGCCACATCAGTCCTTGTTTCCTTTTTATTGAAAAAAGAAGTCTAACAAAGAAAAACTCAAGGATTCTCCTTGAGTTTTTTGTGTATTAGCCAACCATTTGCCAAAAGAAATCGATGATATAGGTCAAGCCATAGGTGTAAACGACCAGGGTAAAGGGTTTGGTCAGGATGATAATGGTCATATACCGCTTGAAGCTCATTTTAGTCAGAGCGGCTAGCATGCAGAGAAAGTCAGCTGGACTAACTGGCCAAATCATCATAAAGATAAAGAATCGGTCAAAGCGATTGTCCTTATCCAACCAGCCAATGTACTTATCATAGGTCCGCTTGCTGACGACAGACTGAACAAAGGGGGCTCCGTAGAGACGCACCAAGTAAAAGATAATGGCGCAACCAATAACAATGCCAATATAGTTGTAAATCGTCCCCACGATATGCCCGTAGATAAAGACACCGGCAACGGATGTCAGAGCACCAGGAATGATAGGAACAACTGTCTGCAAAATCTGTAGAAAGATAAAGAGCGGTGGCCCCCAGAAACCAGCCTGTTGGATAAAAGCAGATAGGGTTTCCTTGGAGTGCAAAATTCCAGCCTGATAGGCCCAGATACAGAATATCACCGTACCAACTCCACCGATGATGGAGGAAATATTGATTGCTTGCTGTAGAAGGGGAGAAACAGCTTTCATTTCTTTATCGTGTGACATGTAAACTCCTCTTGTGTAGTATGATTCTACTATACCATATTTTAGGGAGAAAGACTATATGGGATACTTCGTGTGACTTTGCCTCAAGTATGGTAAAATGGGAATAAGAAAATGACAGCTTAGAATGAGGAAAATCATGTTAGGATTGAAGTTTAATGGCACTTGGCGCAACTACCAAAAACAGGTCTTGGATAACTTCCAAGAATACCAAGCAGATGGTCATGTTCACTTGGTGGCAGCGCCAGGTTCAGGGAAAACAACCATAGGAATCGAGTTGATTGCTCGCTTTGATAAGCCTGCTCTCGTTTTGGTACCGACGGTGACCATTCGGGAACAATGGGTGGATAGGATTCGCCAGGCCTTTTTAGAGGATGAGGACCAGGTCACAAGTCTCGTGTCTCAAAATCTCAAGGACATGAAGCAAATCACCATCGCCACCTACCAAGCTTTTCACAGTGCTATGCAACAGGTACAATCTCAAGAAGATAACGGCGAGGTTGAGGATTTTGTAGGCTTTGACCTGCTTGCCAGACTCAAGGAAAGGGGTGTCGAAACCCTCTGTCTGGACGAATGCCATCACTTGAGAAATGAATGGTGGAAAAGTCTAGAAGATTTCCGTAAAAACTATCCGCAACTGCAAGTCATCTCTCTCACTGCGACACCGCCTTATGACAGTGAGCCAGAACTCTGGGATCGCTATCTCCAGATGTGTGGCGAGATTGACCAAGAAATCACGGTGCCAGAACTGGTCAAGGAAGACACTCTTTGCCCTCATCAGGACTTTGTCTATATCTGTTTTCCGACTAAGGAAGAGGACAAGCGCTTGGAAGAGTTTGAGGATACCAAGTGGCAGTATGTCAGCCAACTAGTCGTTGATCCTGACTTCCAAGAGTTGATTCGGAGTTCCAAGGTTCTCAAAGGGGAAATTTCTGCGGATATGCTCCTCGAAGATCCTAAGTATCTCTCAGCGCTCCTCATTTATCTACAAGCTCAAAAGCTGGAAATTCCCAAATATCTACGAGATTTACTAGGAGCTGAAGGCTTGCCTGCCCTTAATTACTATTGGTTAGAAGTTCTCTTGCAAGGCCTTCTCTATCAGACTCCTGACTGGTATGAGGATCCGCAGGAGACAAAGAAAAAAATAGAAGCAGAACTGAAATCAAGAGGGTTGATTGAAAAACGTCAGGTTTTCTTGGTCAAATCCAAGGCCAATGACCAAATTCTCAACCAATCTCTAGGAAAACTAGCTGGGATTGCATCTATCTTTGAGACCGAATATGCCAGTCTAGGTCAGGGCTTGAGACAGTTGGTCTTAGCGGACTATATCCGTAAGGATTTTGCCAGTTATCTGGGAGATGACCAAGCACCAATCACGCAATTAGGCGTCCTCCCATACTTTGAAACCATTCGCAGAAGTGCGCAGAAGCAAGGCTTGTCTGTCCCTATAGCAGTCCTTTCTGGTAGTGTCGTGATCATACCTGCCAGTGTCAAGGCAGAACTTCAAGCACTCATTCCAAACACTAGCTTAAGCTTCTCTGTCATTGGAAAACTCGACCAAGAGTCCTATCTCCAAGTAGGCTTTCCATCCAGCTTTAAGGGGATGGTCGCAGCTGTGACCGAGCTCTTCCAACGTGGTTCTATCCAGGTCTTGGTCGGAACCAAGTCTCTCTTGGGAGAAGGATGGGATGCCCCTTGCGTCAACTCTCTCATCCTCGGAAGTTTTGTCGGAAGCTTTATGCTGAGTAATCAAATGCGGGGCCGTGCCATCCGTATCTGGCCAGGACATCCAGATAAGACTAGTAATATCTGGCACCTAGTAGCCATCAAACCTTATAAAAATCCAACCTTTTCTAAGGAGGATCAAGAGGAACTAGACCTCAATCCATATCAGGACCTGCAGACCCTTGCCCGCCGTATGGACCATTTCCTTGGCTTGTCCTATAAGGAAGATACCATCGAAACAGGTCTGGACCGCTTAAACTTTCCTGAGTTCCCATTTAAGAAAAAGAAACTCGAAGAGTACAACGAGAAGATCATGGAACTATCCAAGGATCGTGCCTCCCTTCGTAAAAAATGGCAGGAATCTCTCATTGTTGCTGACAAGATTGAGATTGTCAATGAAGTGGCGACCGACAGCAAACGAATCCCTCTGCTTGCCTTAGCGGATGCTGAAAAGTGGCTTCGCTACGCTCTGATGGTATTTGCTATTAGTCTCCTGGCTTATGTCGTTCGACTAACCTTCTTTGCCTTGCCATGGTTGACAGCTCTTTGTGTCCTCTTCCTAGCTATCACTGCCTTTCGCTTTTACAGCTACAAGAGTCCTTATAAACGCTTGCGCCAGATCGGTGAAGCTATTCGCAAAGTCATGGTGACTGCCGGACATTTGTCTGATGACCAGTCGCGCGTGCAGGTCGATGAGGACAAGGACAGCTTTAACGTTTTTGCCTATCTAAAAGGTGGCAGTATGCGAGACAAGGAGCTCTTTTCGAAGGTTTTAGGAGAATTCTTTGCCCCAGTGGACAATCAACGCTACCTTTTAGTCGCTAAAAAAGCTCCAGCAGGTCAGTCCAAGTATTTCGTAGTCCCTAGCCTCTTTGAAAAACGCAAGGAAGATGCCCAACTCTTCCAAAATGCCGTTGCACCACACATAGGTAACTATCAACTCGTCTACACCCGCAACGAAGCAGGCCGAAAAATCCTGCTCGAAGCCAGACTCAAATCCCTAGCTAACAAAAACGACTGCATTATCACCAAGAAAAAGGTCAAAAGTGCATTGAAATAGAAAAGGTGTTTTTTGCCTCAATCATGGTATAATGTTACATATGAATAATAACAACCAACGTGCCCTTTGTCAGCAACTCTGGGCGGAAAACAAATACCTTGTTTTGAGTCATTCCAGCAATATTTACAAGGATATTCGCCAGTATCTCAAGCAAGAAGTGGTGGAAGTGAGTCAGGTTCAAGAGATGATTGACCGTGCCTGCCAGATTCCAGAACACAGGGGTCAGGTTTGCAATGCCTTCCAGCATATTTGGGGCTATTTTAAAAAGCAAGCCAGCCTTGATGAGCGCAAAGACTATATGCTCTTGCTGGATCGCTACCGCTTTGGTCAAGCTTCCAAGGAGGACTTGATTGCAAAGTCGAGAGATTTGCTTAAGCGTTACCCAAATGCTTATCTGCAACATTCTACCTTGCTGAAAGGAGACTCCCATGAGACTTTGGCATGAGGCTTTGATTTCACAACTTCCCCGTCCTCAGATCTTGGGGCAACATCGAGAGTGCTGTGCTCTGCGTGGCAATGGCTGGGGCAGAAAGCATGCGACGGTGGACTATGTCTTTACCCACTCGCCCTATCGTCTCTATGCCTATCATGACTTGATCATGGAGGAGATGGCTAGCCGTGGCTACAAGGTCAGTCCAGAGTGGCTGGACAAGAACTACCGTGGCAAGACCTGCCCTCCGTATCAAGACTTAGCAGAGGAAAAGCTGAAAAGTCCTATCTATAGCGAACATGATGCTAGCTACTATGAGGAGTGTCTGGCAAATCTCCGTGACAAGGGGATCAACCTATAGTCTTTTCTAATAACAAGCCATAGTCAGTCTCCTAATTTCAAATCTAGGACTGTAAACGTTGTTTGTGTGAAAGGCTACTAATCTATATCTATCAAAGGATTTGGGGAATCTTCTCTAAATCTTTTTTTGTCTTTTAAATCGAGATATAGTTTCAAACTATATCAAAGCCTAATTTTTTACAATTATACAGACGCTTTCTTTTCTGTTAAGATAGTTTCAACAACAATTTTTGGAGGACAAAACATGTCAACTACAATTATCGGTTTCCCTCGTTTGGGTGAATTCCGCGAATTAAAATTTACAACTGAAAAATACTTTAGAAAAGAAATCTCAGAAGAAGAACTCTTGGCTGCTGCGAAAGAGTTGCGTGCAAAACACTGGAACATCGTCAAAGAAAAAGGCATCACTGAAATCCCATCAAATGACTTTTCTCACTATGACAACTTCCTTGATGCTGCTTTCCTTTTCAACGTAGTTCCTGCATCTGTTCAAAACTTGGAATTGTCTGATCTTGAACGCTACTTTGCTTTGGGACGTGGTTACCAAGGAGAAAAAGGGGATGTTCGTGCCCTTCCGATGAAGAAATGGTTTAACACTAACTACCACTACATTGTTCCTAAATTTGAAAAAGACACTCAAGTAAAATTGGCTGGTCACAAAATCTTTGATGAGTTCCAAGAAGCTAAAGAGCTTGGACTCAACACTCGTCCTGTCCTTGTAGGTCCATTCACGTTCCTTCAATTGTCAGACTTTGAAGAAGGTGTGAAAGCAGAAGACTTCGTAGATAGCTTAGTAGCTGCTTACCAAGATGTTTTTGCAAAATTGTCTGAACTTGGTGCAACTCGTATCCAACTCGATGAAGCTGCTCTTGTCAAAGACTTGACAGAAGAAGAAAAAACACTCTTCTTGAACATCTACAACAAACTCTTGGCTGATAAAAAAGGTCTTGAAGTCTTGCTTCAAACATACTTCGGTGATGTTCGTGACGTTTACGCTGACCTTGTGAAATTGCCAGTAGATGCTATCGGTCTTGACTTCGTTGAAGGTAAGAAAACTCTTGAACTCGTTAAAGGCGGATTCCCAGCTGACAAGACTCTTTATGCGGGTATTGTCAATGGTAAAAACATCTGGCGCAACAACTACGAAAAGAGCTTGGCTGTTCTTGAGCAAATCCCAGCTGAAAACATCGTATTGACTAGCTCATGCTCACTTCTTCATGTGCCATTTACAACAGCTAACGAAGACTTTGAACCAGCTATCTTGAACCACTTTGCATTTGCAGTTGAAAAATTGGAAGAACTTCGTGACTTGGATGCTATCCGCAATGGTCAAGGTGCAGAGGCTCTTGCAGCAAACAAAGAACTCTTTGCGACTGAACGTGTTGGTGAAAATGCGGAACTTCGTGCGCGTATTGCTGCTTTGACAGACGCAGACTACACTCGTTTGCCAGCCTTCGCAGAACGTGAAGCTATCCAAGAAGAAGCATTCAAACTCCCACCTCTTCCAACAACAACCATCGGTTCATTCCCTCAAACCAAGGAAGTTCGTGCTAAACGTTTGGCCTTCCGCAAGGGTGAATTGTCACAAGAAGAATATGATGCTTTCCTTGCTAAAACCATCGATGAATGGATCAAATGGCAAGAAGAAGTTGGATTTGACGTGCTTGTACACGGTGAATTCGAACGTAATGACATGGTTGAGTACTTTGGTCAAAACTTGTCAGGTTACCTCTTCTCTAAGAATGGTTGGGTACAATCATACGGTATGCGTGGGGTGAAACCACCAATCATCTGGGGTGATGTCACTCGTCTCAACCCAATCACTGTGAAATGGTCTAGCTACGCACAAAGCCGTACGGACAAACCTGTTAAAGGTATGTTGACTGGACCAGTTACAATTCTTAACTGGTCATTCCCACGTGAAGACATCTCTATCAAGGATTCTACTCTTCAAATCGCTCTTGCAATCAAGGATGAAGTTCTTGACCTTGAAGCTGCAGGCGTGAAAATCATTCAAATCGACGAGGCTGCTCTTCGTGAGAAATTGCCACTCCGTCGTAGCGACTGGTACGAAGACTACCTTGACTGGGCTATTCCGGCCTTCCGTTTGGTACACTCAACAGTAGCACCAGACACACAAATCCACACTCACATGTGTTACTCAGAATTTACAGATATCATCCCAGCTATCGACAACTTGGATGCAGACGTTATCTCATTTGAGGCTAGCCGTTCAAACCTTGAAATCTTAGACGAACTCAAAGCGAAAAACTTCCAAACAGAAGTTGGACCAGGGGTTTACGATATCCACTCACCTCGTGTGCCTAATGAAGGCGAAATCGACCACACTATCGAAGCAATCCTTGCTAAAGTTCCAAGCAAAAAAGTTTGGATTAACCCTGACTGTGGTTTGAAAACACGTGGTATTCCAGAAACGAAAGAAAGCTTGATCCGCCTTGTAGAAGCTGCCAAAGCTGCGCGTGAGAAATTGTAAGAAAAGACAGTTCTCCCTACTTGGTTAATCAGTAAGAAATCAACTAGAAAAAGGTTATTACATATGTCGCGTCAAACACCGTCACTCTCATTTGAAGTTTTCCCTCCAAACCCAGCAGTAGGCAATGAAAAAATTATTGCAGCCCTAAAAGATATGCAGGGCTTGGCTCCCCACTTCATCAGTGTGACTGCCAGCAATAATAAATTTAATATCAAAGAGACGACGGTTCGTTTGGCAGACTATATCCAAAATGACTTGGAGATTCCGACCATTGCTCACTTGCCAGCTATCTATCTGACCAAGGATAAGGTGGCTGAGACCATTTCGGATTTGGATAAAGTTGGTGTTCAGAAAATCTTGGCTCTTCGTGGAGATATCATTCCGGATGTGGAGCCACAAAAAGATTTTCGTTACGCGACTGATTTGATCGAATTCATCAAGGAACAGGCTCCGAACTTTGATATCATTGGAGCTTGTTACCCAGAAGGGCACCCGGATTCACCAAACCAAATCTCAGATATTCAAAATCTCAAGAGAAAAGTGGACGCAGGCTGTTCAAGTCTTGTCACTCAGCTATTCTTTGACAATGAGCGTTTCTACGATTTCCAAGACAAGTGTACCTTGGCAGGAATTGATGTGCCAATTCATGCAGGAATCATGCCAATCCTCAACCGTAACCAAGCGCTTCGTCTCTTGAAGACTTGTGAGAATATTCATCTTCCACGTAAGTTTAAGGCTATCTTGGACAAGTATGAGAATGACTCTGAGTCACTCAGAGCAGCAGGACTTGCCTATGCCGTAGACCAAATCGTGGACTTGGTAACGCAAGACGTAGCAGGTGTGCATCTCTACACTATGAACAATGCAGAAACTGCCCAATATATCCACCAAGCAACTCATGCCTTGTTCAATCACCAGTCTTTAGGATAATAAAAAGCAAACCATTCTTCTTTTCATGGAGGAATGGTTCCTTTTTAATAGAAAAGCCAGCACTTTTTAAGAAAAATATGATAAAATAAACTCTGTACGTACTTGATACAAAGATGAGGGTATTAAATAATACAATACATTTAAACTGCAAGGTTTAGATGCTTTAGTATCAAACCTTTCTAATGATTTGTATCTTGAGAATTGAACACGCCTACAACTCTGTGGAAAAAGATAAATCTGCCTAGGAGCAGTCGCTCCGTCGTCCGATTTCCTATTTTCCTTTGAGTTGCTTAACGGCTTTGTATCTTGATCTTTGTAGGCAAGGCGTATAATTTTATCAATCCAAAGGGGATTACAATGACAAAACAAGTGTTTCAAACGACTTTTGCGGGTCGTGAGTTGATCGTAGAGACTGGTCAGGTTGCTAAGCAAGCAAATGGCTCTGTTGTCGTGCGTTACGGTGAGTCAACTGTCTTAACGGCAGCTGTCATGTCTAACAAAATGTCAACTGGGGATTTCTTCCCTCTTCAAGTCAACTACGAAGAAAAAATGTATGCAGCTGGGAAGTTTCCTGGTGGCTTTATGAAACGTGAAGGACGTCCTTCAACAGATGCGACTTTGACAGCGCGTTTGATTGACCGTCCAATCCGTCCAATGTTTGCGGAAGGTTTCCGTAATGAAGTGCAAGTGATTAACACGGTTCTTTCTTATGATGAAAATGCATCTGCACCAATGGCAGCTATGTTCGGTTCATCCTTGGCGCTTTCTATCTCAGATATTCCATTTGACGGACCAATCGCTGGGGTACAAGTAGGATATGTCGATGGGGAAATCATCATCAACCCAACTCAAGAGCAAGCAGAGCGCTCGCTTCTTGAATTGACAGTAGCAGGTACCAAGCATGCTATCAACATGGTAGAGTCTGGTGCCAAAGAATTGTCAGAAGAAATAATGTTGGAAGCTCTTCTTAAAGGACACGAAGCTGTCAAAGAATTGATTGCCTTCCAAGAAGAAATCGTTGCGGCAGTCGGTAAAGAAAAAGCAGAAGTAGAATTGCTTCATGTAGATGCTGCATTGCAAGCCGAAATTATCGCAGCCTACAATAGTGACCTTCAAAAAGCTGTTCAAGTTGAAGAAAAATTGGCGCGTGAAGCTGCAACTCAAGCAGTGAAAGACCAAGTCATTGCTGCTTACGAAGAAAAATATGCAGACCACGAAGAATTTGACCGTATCATGCGTGATGTGGCTGAAATCTTGGAACAAATGGAACATGCAGAAGTGCGCCGTTTGATTACTGAAGACAAGGTTCGTCCTGACGGCCGTAAGGTTGATGAAATCCGTCCGTTGGATGCGCAAGTCGACTTCCTTCCTCGTGTGCACGGTTCAGGTCTATTCACTCGTGGACAAACTCAGGCCCTTTCTATCTTGACCTTGGCACCAATGGGTGAAACCCAAATCATCGATGGTTTGGATCCAGAGTACAAGAAACGCTTCATGCACCACTATAACTTCCCTCAATACTCTGTAGGGGAAACGGGTCGTTATGGTGCGCCTGGTCGTCGTGAAATTGGTCACGGTGCTCTTGGTGAGCGTGCCCTTGCTCAAGTCTTGCCAAGCTTGGAAGAATTCCCATATGCTATTCGTCTGGTGGCGGAAGTCTTGGAATCAAATGGTTCTTCATCTCAAGCCTCTATCTGTGCGGGAACACTTGCTCTTATGGCTGGTGGTGTGCCAATCAAGGCTCCTGTAGCAGGTATTGCTATGGGTCTCATCTCAGATGGAAACAACTATACAGTATTGACAGATATCCAAGGTTTGGAAGACCACTTTGGAGATATGGACTTCAAGGTTGCAGGTACTCGTGACGGGATTACAGCCCTACAAATGGATATCAAGATTCAAGGGATTACTGCAGAAATCTTGACAGAAGCTCTTGCTCAAGCCAAGAAAGCTCGTTTTGAAATCCTTGACGTCATCGAAGCTACCATTCCAGAAGTTCGTCCAGAATTGGCACCAACTGCTCCGAAAATTGATACCATCAAAATCGATGTGGACAAGATTAAGATTGTCATCGGTAAAGGTGGAGAAACAATCGATAAGATCATCGCTGAAACAGGCGTTAAGATTGATATCGACGAAGAAGGAAATGTATCTATCTACTCTAGCGACCAAGATGCCATCAATCGTACCAAAGAAATCATTGCTGGTTTGGTTCGTGAAGCCAAAGTGGACGAAGTTTATCATGCCAAAGTTGTTCGTATCGAAAAATTCGGTGCCTTTGTCAACCTCTTTGATAAGACAGATGCCCTTGTTCATATCTCTGAAATGGCTTGGACACGTACCAATCGTGTCGAAGACGTTGTTGCCATTGGTGATGAAGTGGATGTCAAGATCATCAAGATTGATGAAAAAGGACGGATTGATGCTTCTATGAAAGCTCTCTTGCCACGTCCACCAAAACCTGAAAATGCAGAAGAAAAAGGGGAAAAGGGACCTCGTCATCATCATAAGGACCACAAACCTAAGAAAGAATTTACAAATACACCAAAAGACTCAGAATAAGAAAGGAGAAATGTATGGGATGGTGGCGTGAAACCATTGACATCGTAAAAGAAAATGATCCAGCGGCTCGCACCACTTTGGAGGTTTTGCTGACCTATCCAGGTGTGAAGGCTTTGGCTGCCCACCGTCTCTCTCATTTTCTCTGGAATCATGGTTTTAAAATATTGGCTCGGATGCACAGCCAATTTTGGCGCTTTTGGACGCAAATTGAGATTCACCCTGGAGCCCAGATAGACTCAGGGGTCTTTATCGACCACGGTTCCGGTCTAGTGATTGGAGAAACGGCCATTGTCGAAAAGGGAGTCCTTCTCTATCACGGGGTAACCCTTGGTGGGACAGGTAAGGATGTTGGGAAACGCCACCCAACTGTTCGTAAAGGAGCGCTTATATCTGCTCATGCCCAAGTTATCGGACCGGTGGAAATCGGTGAAAATGCCAAAGTCGGTGCTGCTGCGGTCGTTGTGGCAGATGTTCCTAGTGATGTGACGGTTGTCGGTATTCCTGCCAAGATTGTCCGTGTTCATGGACAAAAGGATGAACCAACCATTCATGAAGTCGAAGAAAAACGGGAATATTATGTCAATAAACTCGAGCAGGCTAGAGAAGCAAGTCATCGTTCATCCAGTTTGTAAGGAGATATTTACGTGATTCAATCAACCAATACATTGAATGACCACCAACTACTGGAAGCAAAGGCCCTTATTGCCGTTTGTCAGAACTATGACGGTACTTTTCGGGAGCCTTATCTCTCCAATATGCTCAATTTTGACCCCAACATGCCCGCCTTTTTTCTTTATTACGAAAAAGGTGAACTTGTTGGCCTATTAACCGTCTATGCAGATGACCAAGATGTGGAAGTAGCGATACTGGTCCATCCAAATCATCGCCGTCAGGGAATTGCACGTGCATTGTTTACGAGTTTTGAGAAAGAAACGGCTTCTTTCCATATTCGTTCAGTGACTTTTCAGACAGAACGTATTTTTCTAGACCGTCATCCTGATTTTGTCAGCAATTGGGGACTGGTTGAGGATGAAGAGACAGAAACTTGGTTAGGTAAGGATAGAAGACCTTATCTGTTAGCAACTGTCTCTAATCTTGAAGTTTTGTTAGCAGATAGTTCGTATCAGGAGCAAATTAGTCAGTTAAAATTTCAGGCATTTTCAGAGGAACATGAATCGAGAGAAGTTGTGGATAGATATGTCGCTGAGGCTCTGAAAGATCCAGAAAGTCGCCTATATATTTTATTAAAAAATGGTCAGGTTATTGGGACTTGCACGGTTGATTTATCGAGTAATACCAATTACTTCTACGGTTTAGCAATATCTGAACTTGAACGTGGAAAAGGCTACGGAAGTTATTTAGCAAAATCCCTCGTCAACCAACTTATTGAGCAAAATGATAAGGAGTTCCAAATTGCAGTAGAAGATAGCAACGTAGGTGCCAAGCGATTGTATGAAAAAATTGGCTTTGTCAAACAGACTCAGGTGGTTTATTTAGACAGGAAAGAGTGAATAGATGTTACTAGAAGAATTTGAAAATGTACCTGCGGTTATAGAGCCAACTGATCGAAGCCTTCTTAGTGGTGGAGAGATTTGTCAGACGATTATTCTGTCTTTTAATGGAGAGATAGTGGAAAGAGTCAAGCAGATGGACGGAGTCTATGAAGGTGGCTACCTTACCAATCTAAATGGCAAATTTCCATGGTACATCTATGAAGTAGATGGACTTAAACTTGCAGTTACTATGGCTACTATTGGTGCTTCAATGGTTGTGGGTTTCTTAGAAGAACTCAAAGCGAGAGGTTTCAACAACTTTATCGTTTTAGGATCTTGTGGAGTTCTGGACCAGTCCATCCAAGCAGATAAGATTATCCTACCAAGTTCAGCTTTACGTGATGAAGGGACCAGTTACCATTATGCTCCAGCAAGTGATGAGATTTCTTATGATGAAACGCTTCTCTCAACTATAGAGAACGCTTTGAACAAAGCTGGTATTGAGCATATTCGAACAAAGTCTTGGACAACAGATGCCTTCTATCGTGAAACAGCAGCTAAGGTTAAACGAAGACTAGCAGCAGGAGCGACAGTTGTAGATATGGAAGCTTCAGCTATTATGGCTTGGGCCCAATATCGACAAGCCAAGGTTTATCAATTTTTCTACACGGCTGACTATGTGGATCATCACAATCACGAATGGGATGCTAGACGTGAGGATAGAAAAACGGATGCTATGACTTTCTTTGAGATTGCTGTCAGTATAGCGTTAGCATTGGAAAAATAAGTATATAGATTCAAAATCTAGAAACAGAAAGGAAATGAAGCGTGTTAAAAATTTATGATACCATGTCTCGTGATTTGCGAGAATTTATTCCCATCGAGGAAGGGAAGGTCCGCATGTATGTTTGTGGGCCAACTGTTTACAACTATATCCACGTTGGGAATGCCCGCTCGACGGTAGCTTTTGACACGATTCGTCGCTACTTTGAGTATCGTGGCTACGAAGTTGCCTACATTTCCAACTTTACCGATGTGGATGATAAGATCATTAACCGTGCCAAAGAAGAAGGCATTACTCCTCAGGAAGTGGCAGACAAGTACATCGCTGCATTTCGTGAGGATGTGACGGCTCTTGGCGTGAAACCTGCAACTCGTCATCCGCGTGTGGTTGAGTTTATGGATGACATTATCCGCTTTGTAGAAGACTTGATTGAAAAAGGATATGCCTATGAGAGCCAAGGAGATGTCTATTTTCGTGTAGAAAAATCCCACAACTATGCTAAGTTGGCTAACAAAACATTAGAAGACTTGGAGTTAGGTGCTTCAGGTCGTACAGATGAAGAAACAGCTCGCAAGGAAAATCCAGTAGATTTTGCCCTTTGGAAAGCTGCCAAACCAGGTGAGATTTCTTGGAACAGTCCTTGGGGCCCAGGTCGTCCAGGCTGGCACATCGAGTGTTCGGTCATGTCTACTGAGATTTTGGGTGATACTATTGATATTCACGGTGGTGGTGCTGACCTTGAGTTTCCGCACCATACCAATGAAATTGCCCAGTCTGAGGCTAAAACAGGCAAGACCTTTGCCAATTACTGGATGCACAACGGCTTTGTCAATATCGACAATGTCAAAATGTCCAAGTCCTTGGGTAACTTTATCACCGTACATGATGCCCTCAAAACGATTGACGGACAAGTGTTACGTTTCTTCTTTGCGACCCAGCACTACCGCAAGCCTATTAACTTCACGGAAAAGGCAGTGCGTGATGCGGAGACCAATCTCAAGTATCTAAAAAACACTTATGAGCAACCATTTACTGGAACTGTAGATGCGGGGGAGTTGCAAGCTTTTAAAGATAAGTTTGTAGCGGCCATGGATGAGGATTTCAATACAGCTAATGGAATCACAGTTGTTTTTGAAATGGCCAAATGGATCAACTCAGGCAACTATGATGCAGCTGTTAAGGAAGCTCTTGCAGCTATGTTAGAAGTCTTTGGAGTGGTCTTTGTTGAGGAAGTTTTGGATGAAGACATTGAAGCCTTAATCCAAAAACGCCAAGAAGCGCGTGCCAATCGTGACTTTGCGACAGCTGACCAAATCCGTGACCAACTAGCTGCACAAGGGATTAAATTGCTTGATACCAAGGATGGAGTGAGGTGGACACGTGATTGATGTCAATCTCATTAACGGGATTGCTCTAGCCTTTGAAGGAGATGCGGTTTATTCGATGTATATTCGTCGCCATCTGATTTTTAAAGGTATGACCAAGCCCAATAAACTCCATAAAGAAGCGACTAAGTATGTATCGGCTAAGGCTCAAGCACACTTGATTTCTCTCATGATTGAAGAAGAAGTCCTAACGGAAAAAGAGGAAGAAATCTACAAACGAGGTCGCAATACCAATAGCCACACCAAGGCAAAAAATGCAGATGTGGTGACCTACCGAATGTCTACAGGTTTTGAAGCGGTTATGGGTTATCTTCATATGACTGAAAATGTGGAACGCCTAGAAGCTTTGATTTCTTGGTGCATTCAAAAAGTGGAGGGCTAGGAAATGATTGCAACAGAACTATTGGACTGGTTTCCGCAAGCTCAAATTGTAGAACAGCCAGTCGATAAGGAAGGTTTTTTGACACTTCCAGTGTCCTCTCAACAGTGGATGTTACTAGAAGAAGCAAGTCTTAGTGAACGTGAAAGACACTTGGTGGCTCTCTTAACCCAGCAGGAGCAAAGAATTTCTTTAAATCCCTGGTATCATTACCTAATTGAGGGCAAGGGACAAGCACCGCAAAGTTTTAAAAAGCTACAAGTTGTCTATTGTCACCTTTCTTATTACCAACAGGAAAACCTAACTTCTTGGCTAGATATGATGAGAACTCTCTTTCCTAATTGCGAGACAGTGCTTCAGGTGGGAGCTCAGGATTACCTATTTGTTCTCCAACAGGACAAATACACTTCTGTTCGGTCTATCTTAACAGATACCTTGGAAGCCGTAGAGTATGACTTTGGTGTACGTCTGTCCATCATGCTTGGACAGGTCTGGTCACAGTCAGGACATCAGGCTCTGCCAGATCTCATCAAAGAGGAGCGGGATTTGTTTAAAAGCTGGTGGCGACAGGGTCATCAAGGTGTTCATACTTTTTCCCAACTCTATCTTTGGAGTACGGGAGAAAGAATGGTGAATCTCAACCTTATCAAGGAATATCTCCATCAACTAATCCTAGATCAGGATCAGATCCAGGAAATTATTCTCTCTCTTTGGGAAAATGGTGCAGTTCTTACCAAGACAGCCCAGAAGCTCTATTTGCACCGTAATTCTCTCCAGTACAAGATTGATAAGTGGGAAGAATTAACAGGGCTTCAGTTGAAGGAATTAACCGATCTTACCTTGTGTTATCAACTGATATTAGCAGATGTTTTATGAGTTTTGTGCAAGTTGCACAGAACTTTTTTATTTTTTTGGTCATCTTGCCATAGAAATATAAAGCGTTTTCATCTATAATAAAATTATAAAAAAACAAAAGGAGTTCACCGAAATGGTAGAATTAAATCTTAAAAATATTTACAAAAAATATCCAAACAGCGAACACTACTCAGTTGAAGACTTCAACTTAGATATCAAAGACAAAGAATTTATCGTTTTCGTAGGACCTTCAGGATGTGGTAAATCAACTACTCTTCGTATGATTGCAGGTCTTGAAGACATCACAGAAGGTGAATGTTCAATCGATGGCGTTGTTGTTAACGATGTAGCTCCAAAAGATCGTGATATTGCCATGGTATTCCAAAACTACGCTCTTTACCCACACATGACTGTATACGATAACATGGCTTTCGGTTTGAAATTGCGTAAATATAGCAAAGAAGACATTGATCAACGTGTACAAGAAGCAGCTGGAATCCTTGGATTGAAAGAATTCTTGGATCGTAAACCAGCTGACCTTTCAGGTGGTCAACGTCAACGTGTTGCCATGGGTCGTGCAATCGTCCGTGATGCAAAAGTATTCTTGATGGACGAACCTTTGTCAAACTTGGATGCAAAACTTCGTGTATCCATGCGTGCTGAAATCGCTAAAATCCACCGTCGTATCGGAGCTACAACTATCTACGTAACTCACGACCAAACAGAAGCGATGACACTTGCTGACCGTATCGTTATCATGTCAGCTACTAAAAACCCTGCTGGTACAGGTACTATCGGACGTGTAGAACAAATCGGTACTCCTCAAGAAGTTTACAAAAACCCAGTTAACAAATTTGTAGCAGGATTTATCGGAAGCCCAGCTATGAACTTCATCAACGTTACATTGAACGGTGACCACATCGTTGCTGACGGCTTGAACTTGAAAGTTCCAGAAGGTGCTTTGAAAGTTCTTCGTGAAAAAGGTTATGAAGGTAAAAAATTGATCTTCGGTATTCGTCCAGAAGATGTGAATTCTGAACCTGCTTTCCTTGAAACATTCCCAGAATCAGTTGTGAAAGCTACTATCTCTGTATCAGAATTGCTTGGTTCTGAGTCTCACCTATACTGCCAAGTTGGTAAAGATGAATTCGTTGCTAAAGTTGATGCACGTGATTACTTGCAAGCTGGTGCAACAGTGGAACTTGGATTTGACTTGAACAAAGCACACTTCTTTGATGTAGAAACTGAAAGAACAGTTTACTAAGATAGATTTTAATCAATCAACACTACTAGAGTTTCTCTAGTAGTGTTTTTTTAGAGTTCGGCAAAGTCTTACAGAATAGGCTTTTCTAGTTTTCATATCTACAAAAAAGTGTTAAAATGGTAGGAAGAACTGGAGAATATGCATGCCAAAAGAAGTAATTTATTCAGGCGATGAAGTCGTCGCTTTAACGCAAAAATATTTATCGAAGGAAGATGTGGCTTTTGTACATAAGGCTTTGGTTTATGCTGTAGAATGCCATAGTGGACAGTATCGTAAATCAGGCGAACACTACATTATCCACCCTATTCAGGTAGCAGGTATCTTGGCTAAGCTTAAGTTGGATGCTGTCTCTGTTGCCTGTGGTTTTTTGCATGACGTGGTCGAAGATACAGATGCTACCCTGGATGACTTAGAGCGTGAGTTTGGTCATGATGTTCGGGTGATTGTAGACGGCGTTACCAAGCTTGGTAAGGTTGAGTACAAGTCTTTTGAAGAACAGCTCGCTGAAAATCACCGCAAGATGCTCATGGCTATGTCTAAGGATATCCGCGTTATCTTGGTTAAATTGGCGGATCGCTTGCATAATATGCGTACCCTTAAGCATTTACGTAAAGACAAACAAGAGCGAATTTCACGAGAAACGATGGAAATCTACGCACCGCTTGCTCACCGACTAGGGATTTCAAGTGTGAAGTGGGAACTGGAAGATCTCTCTTTCCGCTATCTCAATCCAACTGAATTTTACAAGATTAGTCACATGATGAAGGAAAAACGTCAAGAACGTGAAGCTTTGGTCGATGAAGTTGTGACGAAGCTTGAGGAATATTCATCTGAGCGCCACCTTACAGGAAAAATCTATGGCCGTCCAAAGCATATCTACTCTATCTATCGCAAGATGCAGGACAAGAAAAAACGATTTGAGGAAATCTATGACCTGATTGCCATTCGTTGTATTTTAGACACTCAGAGTGATGTTTATGCGATGTTGGGTTACGTTCATGAACTTTGGAAACCAATGCCAGGCCGTTTCAAGGATTATATTGCCAATCGTAAGGCCAATGGTTACCAGTCTATCCATACGACTGTTTATGGACCAAAAGGACCGATTGAGTTCCAGATCCGTACCAAGGAAATGCACGAGGTTGCTGAGTATGGGGTTGCGGCTCACTGGGCCTACAAAAAAGGAATGAAAGGCCAAGTTAATAGCAAGGAATTTGCTATCGGGATGAACTGGATCAAGGAGATGATGGAGCTCCAAGACCAGGCAGATGATGCCAAGGAATTTGTAGATACTGTAAAAGAAAACTATCTGGCTGAAGAGATTTATGTCTTTACTCCAGATGGAGCGGTTCGTTCTCTGCCAAAGGATTCTGGACCGATTGACTTTGCCTATGAGATTCATACCAAGATCGGGGAAAAAGCAACTGGTGCCAAAGTTAATGGCCGTATGGTTCCGTTGACGACCAAGCTGAAAACGGGTGACCAGGTTGAAATCATCACCAATCCAAATTCATTTGGACCAAGCCGTGACTGGCTCAATATGGTTAAGACCAGCAAGGCCCGTAACAAAATTCGTCAGTTCTTTAAAAACCAAGACAAAGAATTGTCTATCAATAAAGGTCGTGAATTGCTGATTAGTCAGCTTCAAGAAAACGGCTATGTGGCCAATAAATTTATGGACAAGCGCCACATGGATGAAGTCCTTCAAAAAACCAGCTACAAGACTGAAGAAGCACTCTTTGCTGCGATTGGTTTTGGAGAAATTGGAGCTATCACTGTCTTTAACCGTTTGACGGAGAAAGAACGTCGTGAAGAAGAACGTGCCAAGGCTAAGGCAGAAGCAGAAGAACTGGTCAAGGGTGGCGAAGTCAAGGTTGAAAACAAGGAAACTCTAAAGGTTAAGCATGAAGGTGGCGTTGTCATCGAGGGTGCCTCTGGTCTCTTAGTGCGGATTGCCAAATGTTGTAATCCTGTTCCAGGTGATGATATCGTTGGTTATATTACCAAAGGTCGAGGTGTTGCTATCCATCGTGTGGACTGTATGAACCTTCGTTCACAGGAAAACTACGAGCAGCGTCTACTTGATGTTGAGTGGGAAGACCAATTCTCAAGCAAGGAATATATGGCTCATATCGACATCTATGGACTCAACCGTTCTGGTCTTTTGAATGATATCTTGCAAGTCCTATCCAATACAACTAAGAATATCTCAACGGTTAACGCCCAGCCAACCAAGGATATGAAATTTGCTAATATCCATGTATCCTTTGGAATTTCAAATCTTTCAACGTTAACTACTGTAGTTGATAAGATCAAGAGTGTACCAGAAGTCTATTCAGTCAAACGGACCAATGGTTAAGTTGGCTCGATAGATCTAGAAAGGATTTCTATGAGAATTATCGTTCAGCGTGTCAAGGAAGCTCAGGTTTCTATTGATGGGCAGATTCATGGTCAAATCAAACAAGGGCTCTTGCTCTTAGTGGGTGTTGGACCTGAGGACCAACAGGAAGATTTGGATTATGCAGTCAGAAAACTTGTCAATATGCGGATTTTCTCAGATACTGAAGGCAAGATGAACCTATCTGTTAAGGATATCCAAGGAGAAATTCTGTCAGTATCCCAGTTTACACTTTTTGCCGATACCAAAAAAGGCAATCGCCCAGCCTTTACAAGTGCTACTAAACCAGATATGGCTGAAGCTTTCTATCAAGAATTTAACAAGGAACTAGCCAAGGAAGTTTCTGTTGAGACAGGAGTCTTTGGAGCAGATATGCAGGTGGAACTGGTCAATGATGGCCCGGTAACCATCATCCTTGATACTAAAAATAGATAAAAAATAGGCTCTATCTTATTTGCAATAAGCAGATGAGATAGAGCCTTTATTTGTCAAAGCTAGAGATAACAATTCAGTATGATGATTGAGTAAGATACAGGTTAATGTTTTTTAGTTTACTCTTTATCATTCCATACGAATAGAGCACCTACAGCATTGATAATGTAAAAGATGTATTTACCAATATTGGCAAAATTTCCTTGGATACTAGCTTTTGATAATTGAACGAAATTGTAAACCAACCAAAATTCCCATTGGGTCGTTAATTTAAGAGCGTTCAAGGCATTTGCAATCAATGAAAGTCCAAATGCAATCGTTGTGACGTATGCAAGAAGGTTCATCTTGCCCCCATAGCCAATATAGTTTGTTGCAAAGGCAAATAGGAAGGCTAGGACTGAAATAATGATGGCTGCCCATTTCAATTGTTTTTGGCTCATCTTGTTTGGTCTACCTTCTTGTGAAGCCTCCCATTTCTTAATGGCAAAGGTATAAATAAGAAAGGTGACGGGATAGGTGATAATCGCAGCCTTATTTCCGAGGATATAATCAATAGTACCAGATAAGATTGTATTGACAATTCCGTAATAATTCCCCCATTTACTCAATTTACCAGTAAAACGAGTGGACAACATTGAAATCCCAACGTTAGTAACTGAAATCAGTCCAAATGGAACAAATGCAGTCCATGCTCCCCAATCAACAAACTTGTCTAATCTTGAGTTAAGATAGCCTGATGCAATCGCTATGCCGACAACTAAAGCCACACCAAATAGGTCAAACCATTTTGATGTAGCGAAAATTTTGAGTGATTTTTTCATAAGATGGTCTCCCTCCTCTTTGTTGCGTCCATTCTACACCTAAGAAAAAGCAAAGTCAAGTCATATAGCAATATAAAACCCTGAAAATAGAGCTTTCAGGGTTTTATGTTGATTCGTTCGGAAATCAGTTCTAAAAACTTAGTTGATTCTTTCTACATAAAGTTGTTTAGCGATTTCTAGACTTACTTGCAGTTCCTCATTTTTGTGAATCAAAGTATAGGTGTTAGAGAAGTTATCAAACTGTTTGACTTGGAGTTTGTCTCCAATATTGATGCCGTGTTTTTCAAGATATTTGAGGAGGTCAAAGTTATCATGAATCCGAGTCAGGAGATAGGTTCCAGTTTCTTTAGTATCTGCTAGAGGTAGGTGGTTGATTTCTACCAGAAGCTCGCCCTTAGAGGGAATTGTTCCACCATGTGGGCACATTTTTGGGAAACCAAGCATACTTTCTAATCTCTCCACAAAAAGGTCTGAAACCGTATGTTCTAGAACTTCGGCTTCCTCATGAATTTGGTCACTAGTATAGTCTAGATGATGAACTAGGAAAACCTCAATTAAGCGGTGTTTACGGTATAATTCTGAGACTATCATTTGTCCAAAATCAGTCAGTGAATAACCATTTCCCTTGTCTTTAAAGATGAGATTTTCAGTTTGCATGCGCTTGATCATTTCGGTTACAGCTGGAGGTGATACCTGCATTCGCGCAGCTATTTCCTTATTAGTAACTTTAGGAAGTTCCATGCCAATTTCATAAATACATTTCAAATAGTCTTCTTTATTTGGTGTCATTCGTATTTCCTTGTCTATTATCTGTATCTAGTATACCAAAAAAAGCTAGATTTCTCTAGCTTATTGCTACAAGAGCTGAACTTAGTTGAGTTCTTTTACAGCTGCAATAGCTGCTTCAAAATCTGGCTCGCTATTAATATTGTCTACGTATTCAACGTAACGGATGATGTTGTCACTATCTAGCACCAACACTGCACGAGCGAGCAGGTGCCATTCTTTGATTAAGAGAGCATAATCGCGTCCAAAAGAGTGGTCGAAGTAGTCTGATAGCATGATGGCATTTTCAATTCCTTCTGCACCACACCAGCGCTTTTGAGCAAATGGAAGATCCATTGATACTGTTACGACTACAGTGTTGTCTAAACTGGCTAGCTCTTGGTTAAAGCGACGAGTCTGAAGTGAACAGATACCAGTGTCAATAGAAGGAATGACACTCAAAATCTTTATCTTACCTTCAAAGTCAGCTAGTGTTTTTTTTGAGAGATCAGTCGTAGTGAGAGAAAAGTCAAGTGCCTTGTCTCCAACTTGTAGTTGTTTTCCAGTAAAAGTCACAGGGTTTCCAAGGAATGTAGTCATAAGCTACTCCAATCTTTTTTTCTTTTATTTTACATTGAAACATTAGATTTTCCCAATAATTTGACCGGAAATTGAACAGATAAAAACGTCAATTCAAGGAGAATGACGTTTTTATTGTTTATTTAGACAAACCTTCAGCAATCTTTTCAAGATTGTATTTCATCATGTTGTAGTAGCTATCGCCTTCTTTACCTTCTTCAGCGATTGAATCCGTAAAGATTTGAGCGTAGATTGGGATGTTTGTGTCTTTAGAAACAGTCTTCATTGGACGGTCATCGACACTGGATTCGACAAAGAGAGATGGTACCTTTGTTTGGCGAAGTTTTTCAACCAGAGTCTTGATTTGGTCAGGTGTTCCTTCTTCTTCGGTGTTGATTTCCCAGATGTAGGCGCTTGGGACACCGTAAGCTTTAGAGAAGTATTTGAAACATCCTTCGCTGGTTACGATGAGTTTCTTGTCAGCAGGGATCGTGTTAAATTTCTCTTTGGCTTCCTTGTCAAGCTTGTCTAGTTTTTCAGTGTATTCTTTGAGATTTTTTTCGTAGAATTCCTTGTTGTTAGGATCTTTAGCGATGAGCTGTTTGGCAATGTTTTGAGCATAGATGATCCCGTTTTCGAGGTTGAGCCAAGCATGTGGGTCTTCTTTGCCTTTTTCGTTTTGGCCTTCAAGGTAGATAACATCAACGCCTTCGCTGACTGCAAAGTAGTCTTTGTTTTCAGTTTTCTTAGCATTTTCTACCAATTTTGTAAACCAGGCATTTCCACCTGTTTCAAGATTGATGCCATTGTAGAAGATCAAGTCAGCTTGTGAAGTTTTCTTGACGTCTTCTGGTAGTGGTTCGTACTCGTGTGGATCTTGTCCAACAGGCACGATACTGTGAAGATCAATCTTATCTCCTGCAATGTTTTTAGTAATATCAGCAATGATTGAGTTTGTAGCAACAACTTTTAGTTTTTGACCAGAAGCTGCATCTTTCTTTCCAGTAGAACATGCTACCAGAGCAATGACGGAAAGAAAGAGAATGACTAATGTACCTAATTTTTTCATTTGATCCTCCAATTTATTGGGGTTTTTCCCCTTATTTTAACAAATGTTTATTTTTCAGTTTCAAATATCGTTGTTTTGGAGCGATAAAGAAGCTAATGAGAAAGAAACTAGCGGCTGTAAGCACGATACTAGAACCTGCCGCAACGTTAAAGCTATAGCCGATAAAGAGTCCCAAAACTGAAGCTGTTGCTCCAAAGGTTGAGGAAAGAAAAATCATGCTTTTCAGGCTATTAGCATAGAGATAAGCAGTCGCAGCTGGGGTAATCAGCATGGCTACGATAAGTATGGTTCCGACACTTTGCATGGCTGTCACAGACACGAGAGTTAGGAGTACCATGAGTAAGTAGTGATAGAAATTGACAGGCATTCCCATGGCTTTAGCCAAGAGTTCATCAAAGGACGTTATCAAGAGTTGCTTGAAGAAAATCCAGATTAACAAGAGAATGGCTGCCCCTACACCCATAGTAATAAACATATCTGTATCTTGAACAGCAAGAATATTACCAAAAAGGATATGGAAAAGGTCAGTTGAACTTTTAGCGACACTAATCAAGATGATACCGAGGGCTAAGAAAGAAGAAAAGGTAATGCCGATGGCGGTATCGCTTTTGACAATCGAGTTTCCCTTGATGTAGGTAATGATGATAGCAGCTAGCAGTCCAAAGACAATGGCTCCGATAAAGAAGTCAACGCCTAAGATAAAGGAGAGGGCTACACCTGGCAAGACAGCATGTGAAATGGCATCTCCCATGAGTGACATCCCGCGTAGAATGATAAAGCATCCGACCGCTCCAGCCACAATACCGATGACAATGGCTGTTATCAAGGCATTTTGTAAGAAATGGAATTTTTGCAATCCATCGATAAATTCTGCAATCATAGGTCACCTCCATTGAAAAAGAGTCGATTACCGTAAGCTTCTTTGAGATTGGCTTCGGTAAAGGTTTCTTTGGTTGGACCAAAGGCAATCACTTCTCGATTGACAAGCAAGACTTGATCGAAGTAGTGGGGAACCTTGCTGAGGTCGTGGTGAACGATGAGAACCGCCTTCCCAGCCTTTTTAAGATCTCTCAGCGTATTCATGATGATTTCCTCACTGACAGAGTCAATCCCAACAAAGGGCTCGTCTAAGAGAATATAATCAGCATCTTGAACTAGACAGCGGGCAATCAAGACACGCTGGAATTGGCCACCAGAAAGTTGACTAATCTGACGATCTGCGTAGTCAGAAAGTCCAACAATTTCTAGTGCTTCAGCCACCTTTTCCCAGTGCTTTGCCTTCAAGGTATGAAAGAGTGGAATGGATGGATAGAGTCCCAGAGAGACACATTCTTTTACCTTGATAGGAAAGTTGTAGTCAATATGAATTTTTTGCTCGACATAGGCAACTTTCTTTAGAGATTTGTTCATTTCTTTATCATCGATAAAAGCATGTCCTTCATGTGGGATAATGCCCAACATCCCTTTTAATAAGGTTGATTTTCCAGCGCCGTTTGGACCAATAATCCCGGTAATCGTTGGTCCTTGGAGCACTAGTGAAATATCCTTTAGTGCCAACGTTTCTTTGTAGGAGACACTGAGGTTTTCGATACGTATCATACACTTGTATTCCTCCTGTTTTTTAATATACCTTAATTTTATTTTTAAGTCAAGTTAATTTTGGAAAAAATTTAAAATATTAATGATTAAAATAAGAAGGCAACTCGGCATTTTTAATTGCAATCCCTAGGGATTTTTGCTAAGCTAAGAATAAGTGAAAATAGGAAAGCGAGAACAAGATGACACGTTATCAAGATGATTTTTATGATGCCATAAATGGTGAGTGGGAAAAGACTGCTGTTATTCCAGCAGATAAATCGAGAACAGGTGGTTTTATCGACCTTGACGAAGAAATCGAAGAGTTGATGCTAACAACAACCGACAAATGGTTGGCAGGTGAAGATGTGCCAGAAGATGCTATCTTGGCAAACTTTGTTAAGTACCATCGTATGGTCAGAGATTTTGACAAACGAGAAGCAGATGGCATCAATCCAGTCCTTCCTTTGCTTAAGGAATACCAGAATTTAGAAAGTTTTGCGGATTTCGCAAGCAAATTAGCCGAGTTTGAATTAGCTGGCAAACCAAACTTCCTTCCATTTGGAGTATCACCAGACTTTATGGACGCTAGAATCAATGTTCTCTGGGCTAGTGCTCCAGGAACAATCTTGCCTGATACAACCTACTATGCGGAAGACCATCCTCAGCGTGAGGAATTATTGAACCTTTGGAAAGAAAGTACTGACAATCTCCTCAAAGCCTATAATTTCTCAGATGAAGAAATCGAGGACTTGTTAGAGAAACGATTGGAATTGGACCGCCGTATCGCAGCTGTCGTACTTTCAAACGAAGAGAGTTCAGAGTATGCCAAACTTTACCATCCGTATTCTTATGAAGATTTCAAAAAGTTTGCGCCTGCCCTTCCATTGGATGACTTTTTCCAAGCTGTGATTGGACAAACTCCAGATAAGGTTATCGTAGATGAAGAACGTTTCTGGCAAGCAGCAGAGCAATTTTATAGTGAGGAAGCTTGGCCTTTACTCAAGGCAAGCTTGATCTTGAGTGTGGTCAATCTTTCGACTAGTTATCTGACAGATGAGATTCGTATCTTGTCAGGTGCCTACGGACGAGCTCTTTCAGGAGTTCCAGAGGCTCAAGACAAACGCAAGGCTGCTTACCATTTAGCTCAAGGACCATTCAAACAAGCCCTCGGTCTTTGGTATGCTCACGAAAAATTCTCTCCAGATGCCAAGGCAGACGTAGAGAAAAAAGTAGCGACCATGATTGACGTTTATAAGGAACGTTTGGCTAAAAATGACTGGCTGACTCCTGAAACTCGAGAAAAAGCCATCGTCAAACTCAATGTCATCAAGCCTTATATCGGTTATCCAGAAGAACTGCCAGCTCGCTATAAGGACAAGGTAGTGGATGAATCTGCTAGCCTCTTTGAAAATGCCCTAGCCTTTGCGCGTGTGGAAATCAAGCACAGCTGGAGCAAGTGGAATCAGCCGGTTGACTACAAGGAGTGGGGAATGCCTGCTCATATGGTCAATGCCTACTACAATCCACAAAAGAACTTGATTGTCTTCCCTGCTGCTATCTTACAGGCACCATTCTATGACTTGCATCAGTCATCTTCTGCCAACTATGGTGGTATCGGAGCGGTTATTGCCCATGAAATTTCTCACGCCTTTGATACTAATGGAGCTTCCTTTGATGAAAATGGAAGTCTCAAGGATTGGTGGACAGAGAACGACTATGCTGCCTTTAAAGAAAAAACGCAGAAGGTTATCGACCAGTTTGATGGTCAAGAATCTTACGGTGCAAAAATCAATGGGAAACTAACCGTGTCAGAAAACGTTGCCGACCTTGGAGGAATCGCTGCAGCGCTTGAAGCTGCTAAGAGAGAACCAGATTTCTCAGCTGAAGAGTTCTTCCATAACTTTGCTCGTATCTGGCGTATGAAAGGCCGTCCAGAGTTGATGAAACTCATGGCCAGCGTTGATGTGCACGCCCCAGCTAAACTCCGTGTTAACGTCCAAGTGCCAAACTTTGACGACTTCTTTACGACCTATGATGTCAAAGAAGGCGACGGCATGTGGCGCTCACCAGAAGACCGTGTGATTATTTGGTAATCAAAAAACCAAGGATGATTGTCCTTGGTTTTTATGTTTTAGAAAAATGGATTGAAAGTTTTTTCGTGAGCGATGGTCGTAGCCGGACCATGTCCTGGATAGACATCGTAGTTTGTGAGAGGAAAGAGCTGGGTTTGGACACTATGAAGGAGTTGTTCCATACTACCAGTTGGCAAATCTGTCCGACCAATGGTTTCTCGGAAAAGGGCATCTCCCGTTAAGACCAAGTGTCCATCTGGGAAAACCAATGAAACTCCACCGATAGAGTGGCCTGGCGTTGGTAAGACTGTGAAGCGGAATTCTTCAATCTGGTATTCTTCATGAAAGACATAAGTGTGTTCAGCTGGTTTGCAGATGACATCCGCCATATCGTCATGTCGAGGGAGACCTGAAAGGTTGTCAACAGGAGTATAGAGCCAAGAAGCTTCACTTTCTGCTACATAGACTGGAGGATTTCCATAAGTATCTCTGACCAAGTCAAGACTCATAATATGGTCGTAGTGAGTGTGGGTCAGGAGAATGGCACAGACTGGTTTGTTAATATTTTCGATAGTTTTGCGAATAGCCTCCCAGTTGCTACCAGGATCGACTACAATCAGGTGTTGGTCTCCTTCAAGATAATAAGTGTTTTCATAGGCGACAGGATTCACAGTTTTATGGATTTTCATAGGATTTCCTCTTTCAAAGAATATACTACTATAAGTATAACACAGAAGAATAAAATAAGAAATCAACAAGAAAGTCCCTCCACAAAGGAAGGAACTTTCTAATCCATTAAAAATGATTTTTCCAAGCTTGAAAGCGAGCGTCTAGTAGGAGTTGTGTCAGATTTTTTAAGGTTTCAACTTGCTCAGGTTCCAGTGTTTGGGCTTGGGAAATTAGTTGGCGAATGTGCTCGATGGCATTGAAAGAGGACAAATCGTTGATAGAATGAATCCCTGATTCCATAATCGTGCCAAAGAAGAGATCAAAATAGAGTTCTAATTCCTCATCGGGCACACTGTCCACCCATTCTTTAAGAGTGTCTTTGATTTGTAGACTTTCACTACTAATTTCTTCTAGTTGGACAAAGTGCTGTCCTTCTGTCACCCAGCTGAAAGTATTATGTTGAGCGATGCCACCAAGAGCTGTAGATTTGACGACAATAGGCGTATCGGGAACTTCTAGCATCATGCCTATAACAGAACCTTGTGGGACGTACCTGTGAATTTTTGGAATCACTTGCTGATAGCCGGTAGATTCAGTTAGTTCAGTTTGGAGACCAGGGGCATCATAGGTATAAACTGCCGATATCTTTTCCTGCAATTCAGGCTGGATCTGACTAGCAGCAAAGACAGCTAGATTTCCACCTTTAGAATGTCCAGCAACCATCACTTTCTGTTTTGGATGTTGGGCAAAGAAATCTTCCAAATACTCAAGAGCATGCTTTTGGGCAGGGATTTCCTTCATGTAGGTCATGTGGAAATCTTCCTTCCAACCAATAATACTATCGTCTGTACCTCGAAAGACAATGAGATAAGTATCTAGATTCAGGCGATAGGTCATAGCAGCAAATTGCTTTTGAAGTTCCACATCAATATCGTTGACAAAGTTTGATAGCTTGCAATTTCTAAAACGTTTGTGTTGAGCAAGCTGGTCTAAAAGTTGCAGACGTTCTTTATTGGTCAGCATGGTGCTTTCTCGCGGGACACGTGTTGCGACATCGCTTAAACGATTGGCAGGCTGGTCCAATAAGTTATCAAAAGGAAGATAGGTCAGCTCTGTAAAAGCAAGTATATCTAGTTCATTCAAGGGAATATCGTAAAAAGAATCGTATTGAACATCAGTTAGGTAGTCAAAAATATTGGCCATGAGAATTCCTTTCTTAACTTTTATCATATCAGATTTGCATCAATTTCGCTAGTAGTCAGGAGAATTTTGCTATAATATAGAAAAAGGAGGAGCAGATGCATAAGATTTTACTAGTAGAAGATGACCCAGTCATCCGTCAACAAGTTGGGAAAATGCTCTCCGAATGGGGTTTTGAGGTAGTCATGGTTGAAGACTTCATGGAAGTTTTAACGCTATTTGTTCAGTCTGAGCCACATCTAGTTCTGATGGATATTGGGTTGCCTCTCTTTAATGGTTATCATTGGTGTCAGGAAATCCGCAAGATTTCCAAGGTTCCCATTATGTTTCTGTCTTCTAGAGACCAGGCTATGGACATCGTGATGGCTATTAATATGGGGGCAGATGATTTTGTGACCAAGCCATTTGATCAGCAAGTGCTTTTAGCCAAGGTACAGGGTTTATTGCGTCGCTCCTATGAGTTTGGGCGGGATGAAAGTCTCTTGGAGTATGCAGGAGTTATCCTCAATACCAAGTCTATGGATCTGCATGTTGAGGGACAGGCAATTACGCTGACAAAGAATGAATTTCAAATCCTGCGTGTTTTATTTGAACACGCAGGAAATATCGTAGCGCGTGATGATTTGATGAGAGAACTATGGAATAGTGACTTTTTTATCGACGACAATACCTTGTCTGTTAATGTCGCTCGCTTGCGTAAAAAATTGGAAGAACAAGGTTTGGTAGGATTTATTGAGACTAAGAAAGGGATAGGGTATGGATTGAAACATGCTTGATATTAAAAGTTTTTTTCTAGCTTATATCCGTTCGCGTAGCCGTTTTTTTGCTTTTATTCTATCGCTTACAGGTTTGCTTTTTCTCTTTGAAATCTTGTTTGATAACCAAGTGCCCTACTTAAACTATTTCTTCTTTCTATCTACATTTTTGACATTTTTGTTTTTGGTATTTGATTTCTTGATAGAATTGCAACGTTATCGTAAGGAATTGCTCTATGGCGAAAGAAAAGCTAAGTCACCAATGGAAGTCCTTCTAACTGAAAAATTAGAAAAACGTGAAGAGGAACTCTATCAAAAGAAATCAGATGCTGAAAACCGCTATAATGATTTGGTGGACTACTATACACTCTGGGTTCATCAGATAAAAACACCAATTGCAGCCAGTAAACTCCTTGTAAGTGAGGTGACAGATCGCCAACTAAAACAACAGTTGGAGCAGGAAATTTTTAAGATTGATTCATATACCAATCTCGTACTCCAATATCTACGCTTAGAAAGCTTCCATGATGATTTGGTTTTGAAGAAAGAAAATATAGAAGACCTGGTCAAGGAAGTCATTCGCAAATATGCCATTTTCTTTATCCAGAAAGGTCTTAGTATCGATCTGCATGACTTGGATAGAAAGATTGTTACGGATAAGAAATGGCTGTTGGTAGTCATTGAACAAATCCTTTCAAATAGCCTCAAGTACACAAATGAAGGTGGGGTTGAAATCTACATGGAAGGTTCAGACCTTTGCATCAAAGATACTGGGATTGGTATCAAAAACAGTGATCGGTTGCGAGTCTTTGAACGTGGATTTTCAGGATATAATGGTCGAATAACCCAGCAATCATCTGGACTTGGGCTCTATCTAACCCAGAAAATCAGCCAAGAATTAGGTCATCAAATCCGTATCGAATCTGAACTTGGTCAAGGAACAACCGTGCGAATTAAGTTTGCGGAAGTGAACTTGATTGTTGAGTAAAAAGAAATGCTAAGAGCTTGAAAGAAACCTTTCAAGCTCTTCTTTAGATTTCTATATAGTGAGAAATAAGGATAGAACAAAGAAAAAGGTAACTGGAATTTTTTCCGTTATCTATCTTTTAAATTGATTGAGTTCTTCAGAGAAAGGCTGTAAAATTTTTGATATAATATGTAGGATGGACTGACGGATATTTAAAAGATAATGTTCAAAAGAATGACAGATGAGAATTAAAAATATGTAAGATTGGACAGAAGTCTCTCTACCATCATCCATGCAGAAACAAGATTATATGAAATAAAAGGAGTAACCAATGTCCGGAAACTATTCAACACGTGAATTCCGCGAGAAACTATATGATGACCTTCATGTTCGATTAAGAGATACAGTGATTTTGATGTGTGCGATTTTTATTGCCTCTATAGGTCTAAATATGAATTCAACAGCTGTCATTATTGGAGCTATGCTAATTTCCCCTCTTATGACACCGATTGTTGGACTGGGGTTTGGTTTAGCTATTTTTGATACGCGTTTAATCAAGCAATCTCTAGAGGTTTTATTTACTCAAGTATTGGTCAGTTTGCTTGTCTCGACTCTGTATTTCTGGATTTCTCCCTTATCTTATGCAAGTAGCGAGTTGATTGCACGAACCTCTCCAACCATTTGGGATGTTCTCATTGCTATTGCTGGTGGGATAGCAGGTGTCATTGGTTCAAGGAAAAAAGAAGCAAACAATATCGTGCCAGGAGTAGCCATTGCAACAGCTCTGATGCCACCTATCTGCACTGCAGGTTATGGTTTAGCTAATGGAAATTTACGATTTTTATTTGGGGCTCTTTATCTTTTCTTGATCAACTGTGTCTTTATCATGCTAAGCAACATTGTTGGAACAAGAATTATGATGAGAAAATCTCCCTTAAGTTCATTTAAAGAGCTAAACATTAAAATGAAAATTGGCTTGATCTCCTTGATTGTATTATTGGTTCTTCCAGCCAGCTATTCAGCAGTCACTCTGACGATGGATCAAGCGCGAAAAGAAGGGATCAAACAGTTTGTAGGAAAGGAGTTCGCCAATCATACGATCATTAATCAAGTCTACAAGTCAAGTAGCAATGAATTGGTCTTGACAGTTGTTGGAGATCCGATTTCAGAAGAAGAATTAGAAACCATTCGCCAAAAGCAGGCCTCTTACGGTATTCAATCTGTTCAATTGAAAGTCAATCAAGTCCATAATTCGACAAAATTAGATAGTGAGACGACCAAGGAATTTTACGAAACCATTAACAAGTATATCGATCAAAAACTCTCTGAAAAAGATTCACAAAAAGATCTCGTAAAAGAGAACGAAGCAGACAAGGATTGAGGATAGTCAACTTATCTAACTCATGGAAGCAAATCTTGGGAGGATATCTTATAACCAAAAGTTAGTGGGTAGAAAGGATAGTTGATGAGGCTGCCATTTGTGGTAGTTTAACCAATCACTACTAGCTCAGCTTAGTCAAAATATAAAAAGGCGGTGGGACAGAAATCGATAGACAAAGTCTTGATTTCGTAGTCTCAGCCCCGCGAGGATGATTAGGAGCTTTTTGGAGTCTAAAAGACGAACAAAAAGTTCAATCAGCTACCGCGTCAAAGTTTGATTGCTAATAAAAAGAGAGGTCGGGATCTTTTGTCCCAACCTCTTTTTTAGGTAGCTGGAAATCTTAACCCAGCTTTTATTTCTTATTTCTCAACTCGTGATTTGTTGGCGATATCAGCAAGAATCAATTCGACAAATGCATCTACTGGCATGGTTTCTGTTTCTTTTTGACCGTAGCGGCGGACATTAACAGCATTCTCTTCCATTTCCTTGTCCCCAACGATCAATTGGTAAGGAATCTTCTGAGTTTGAGAAGCACGAATCTTGAACTGCATTTTTTCATTGCGTTCATCGACATCGACACGGACACCACGGTCACGAAGTTTCTTCGCTACTTCCCAAGCGTAGTCCACATGTTTTTCGTTTGAAACAGGAATCACAGTGACTTGGTGAGGAGCGAGCCATGTTGGGAAGGCCCCCTTGTAGTTTTCAATCAGGATGGCTGTGAAGCGTTCCATGGTTGAGATAACTCCACGGTGAATCATAACTGGACGGTGTTCTTCGCCATCAGCTCCGATATAGTGGAGATCAAAGCGTTCTGGCAACAAGAAGTCAAGCTGGATAGTAGAGAGAGTTTCTTCTTTTCCAAGAGCTGTCTTCATTTGGATATCTAATTTTGGTCCGTAGAATGCGGCTTCCCCTTCAGCTTCGTAGTATTCAACACCCATATCATCAACGGCTGCTTTCAACATGCGTTGAGCATTTTCCCACATTTCATCATTGTCAAAGTATTTGTGCTTATCTGCAGGATCACGATAAGACAAACGGAAGCGGTAATCCGTCAAGTTGAAATCTTCATAAACATCAATAATCAATTGGAGGATTTTCTTGAATTCATCTTCGATTTGTTCTGGAGCAACGAAGGTATGTCCATCGTTCAGTGACATTTCACGGACACGTTGAAGACCTGTAAGGGCGCCTGATTTTTCATAACGGTGCATCATACCGATTTCAGCGATACGGATTGGCAATTCACGGTAAGAGTGAACATGGTGTTTGTAGACTTCGATGTGGTGTGGACAGTTCATTGGACGAAGAACAAATTCTTCCCCATCTCCCATATCCATTGGAGGGAACATATCTTCACGGTAGTGGTCCCAGTGACCTGAAGTCTTATACAGTTCAACAGAAGCAATTGGTGGAGTGTAAACGTGTTGGTAGCCCGCAGCCACTTCCTTATCCACGATATAGCGTTCGAGTATCCGACGAATCGTTGCACCGTTTGGCAACCAGAATGGAAGACCTTGACCAACTTCTTGAGAAATCATGAACAAATCAAGTTCTTTTCCAAGTTTACGGTGGTCACGTTCTTTGGCTTCTTCACGCCTTTGAAGATAGTCCTTCAAATCTTTCTTATCAAACCAAGCTGTACCGTAGATCCGTTGCATCATAGCATTGTCGCTATTACCACGCCAGTAAGCACCCGCAACATTCAAGAGGTGGAAGATTTGGATACGACCTGTCGATGGGACGTGTGGGCCACGGCAGAGGTCTACGTATTCACCTTGACGGTAGATGGTCAAGCCACCAGCGTCTTCAGAGTGTTCTTCGATCAATTCTAATTTGTATGGATCATTTTTGAAGATTTCACGCGCTTGGTCTTTAGTCACTTCTTCACGAATAGATGGGAAGTTTTCTTTCACGATTTTCTTCATCTCTTCTTCGATACGAGGAAGATCTTCGTTTGAGATTTGACCGGCTTGATTATCCGTATCATAGTAGAATCCATCTTCAATAGCTGGGCCGACACCCAAGTGGATATCTGGGAAGAGGCGACGAGCCGCTTGAGCAAACAAGTGAGCCGCTGAGTGACGCAAGATTGGAAGAGCATCTTCGTGATCAGGTGTCACGATTTCAATGCTTCCATCTTCAGTGATGTCACGAGTTGTGTCGATGAGTTTGCCATTGAATTTACCAGCAAGAGCTTTTTTAGCTAGAGAATTGCTGATAGATTGGGCAATTTCAAAAGTAGTAACGCCAGATTCGAATTCACGAACAGCGCCATCAGGGAAAGTAATTTGAATCATGATTTTCTCCTTAAAAATTTATCATCATTTAAAATTGAGGTTTGAAGAAATAGCAAAGGGTTAGTTATAAAGAACAATAATATTTGCTTATCTAACTGAATGATGTTCTAACATTTTCATTCTATAAACAAAACAAACTGTAGAAATAAGTAAATAACTTACTAAGGAAAGGATTAAAGACATATATTGTTCATCAGTCATTTCACCACTCATGTATATCCTTATCGGATAGCTTCTGAGTGCATTGAACAGATAAACACCGGCAGTAAGACTTAAAAGATATCCTGCTATCACAAGTTTCTTGTTGTTGAAAAACATTAAGATACCGAGAAAAGGAGCAAGAAATGGTATAAGAGGAATTAATAAAAAAAATGAAAAGACAACGATGTACTCTAAACCCCATAGACTAAGAGTTTTCATTAGCCATACATAGACGATAAGGTAAATACAGGCGATCACCCAGAACAATGTTTTCTTCATATCAATCTCCATCTTCACTTTTTTGCGATTAACTATTCTCCAAACAAAAAAGCGACATCCAAAAAGGACGTCGCAACGTGGTTCCACCTTCATTTATGTTCCTCAAAAAAGAGGGACACCTCTGATTGGCTCTAACGTGGCCACCGTTTTATGTTTTCATAAAAGTTAGTAGAGTAGTATCAGTTTAGACTTCCTATGCGTTCTCAGCAACCACGCACTCTCTAAAAGAAAGATTCTAAGCGACTTGTCTCTATGCATTATTATAGCATGATTGCGAGATTTTTCAAGGATTTTGTGAAAATTTTTTGTTTTTCAAATTTTGCACTAGATACTTGATAGTGATACCGATAGCTATACCTAGTAGAATAAGAATTTCATAGGCTAGGAAATAAACAATGATAAATTCTCTGAAAGGAATGATAGTAAATCCATAGAGTAAGCAACTACCTAAAAGCCAATGCAGTGAAAAACCAAATCGGTAGCTATAAAGAAGAGAGACTATAAAAACTACAACAGGCGAAATGATGAATATATTTAAAAGATAGAGCTCCGTTAGTTTTGGATTCTGTAATAGTAGTATAAAAAATCCATAAAGTGGACAATAAAAGAAAAATACGACCAGATAGTAGGGGAGATATTTGAAGAATTTACGCATGGTAATCACCTCACTTTTCAAGCTAACACCTTAGATATCCTTCCTATAACTATTATAGCACTTTTGAGATAAGGATAGTAAATCTGTTGACAAAGAGGGTAGTTCTTGGTAGAATAATAACTGTCGTAAAGACAAATAACTTCTTCTTGGTTACAGGCATGCCAACCTGTCACTCGGATGAAGCCAAATAAAAAGGAGAAACATCATGGCAATCTCAAAAGAGAAAAAAAATGAAATCATTGCACAATATGCACGTCACGAAGGTGATACAGGTTCAGTAGAGGTTCAAGTTGCTGTCCTTACTTGGGAAATCAACCACCTTAACGAACACATCAAACAGCACAAAAAAGACCACGCTACTTACCGTGGTTTGATGAAGAAAATCGGTCGTCGTCGTAACTTGCTTGCATACTTGCGTAAAAACGACGTTAACCGTTACCGTGAGTTAATCAACTCTCTAGGACTTCGTCGTTAATCTGCTTTATTTTCCACTTACATTGCGTTGTCACCTTACCTCGATATACTCAAGTATAATCTTCGGTTCCGGTTCCTAGCACTGTAAGGAAAAATAAACCAGATATGTCTCCCTTCGGGGAGATTTTTTTTGTTTCTCAAAATTTTTGTACAATCTTCGGCTTGCCGTGTAGTCTATAAACGTTTTATCCAGTAAGAATCATGATGCCAAGGGCGATAAAAATCCGTATGAAAATAGGGAAAGGACACAGTGCTCGATGAACACAAGGAGTTTTATCTTTTTCACTAGGATTTTAGCCCTAGCTCAAATCGCTCTCTGACTTCAGAGGGCTTTTTTGTGTGCTTTTTTCTAGTCTTGTTCCTGATTTAGAAATGTGGTATACTAATTATGAAAATTGTCTAAATTTTTAATTTTTGTTAAAGGAGGGTTTCATGCTTTCCAAATTTTATGGAAACCATCAAAACCTGAGATATTGTTTTTTACTAGCTATCCTGTTAGGAGCCTTGGGGATTTCTCTGTTTCTGGCAGTTTCTATGGGGTCTGTTCAAATTAGTTTGACTGATACTTATCGGATTGTTTTGAATAGGATGGGAGCTCCGTTGGATATAGGAGACCTTTCAAAATCTACACTCGCTATTGTTTGGAATATGAGGTTGCCACGGGTTTTTCTTGGTTTGATTGTGGGTGCGGGTCTTTCCATGTGTGGTAGTGTCATGCAGTCAACGGTCAATAATCCCATCGCAGAACCCTATGTGTTAGGGATTTCTGCTGGGGCAACCTTTGGAGCAACGCTGAGCATTATTCTTGGTTTTAAGGTCATGATTGGTCTCGGCTCTTTCCTTGGAGCGATTCTAGCGACAGTTGCTGTCCTTCTCATTGCATCCATGCAAGGTAGAATGACAACTTCTAGACTGATTTTATCAGGGACGGTGGTCAATGCTCTCTTTTTGGCTTTTTCAAACTTTATTATCTCTATTGGTGCCAATGCTGATAGCGTTATGACGATCAAGTTTTGGACCATGGGTTCCTTAGCGGGGACCTCCTGGGCTCACTTAACTTTGCCAACAGTAGTAGTGGGAATAGCTTTCTTATTTTTCTCTACCCAATATCGTGTTTTTAATGCTATGATGATGGGAGATGAAGCGGCTTTGACTTTGGGAATTCCCCTACGTTTTTACTGGTATCTCTATGTGGCTATTGTTGCGGTCATGACTGCAGTTTTAGTATCAACCTGTGGGATTATTGGTTTTGTTGGCCTCATCACACCTCATCTAGCCCGAAGTTTGGTAGGTACAAACTACAGAAGACTTTTTCCGATAGCAACCTTGCTCGGTGCCCTTTTTGTTGTTTGGGCAGATGTCCTTGCTCGAGTTTTGATACAAAATGCTGAACTTCCGATTGGGATTTTCACCGCACTAGTAGGTGCACCTTTCTTTATCTATATGGTTGCAAGTAGACGAAGGGAGGTGAAGGTCTGATATGGACTTAATGTGCCAGGATATTCACTTCGAAATCGGAGAGAAAAAAATTCTCAAAGGAGTCTCACTGAAACTTGAGGGCAACCAATTTCATACCATTTTGGGCCCCAATGGAAGTGGGAAGACTAGCCTACTGAAACTCCTCTATCGTCAGGAAAAACCGAATCAGGGCTTGATTTCTCTAGACGGGAAACCGATAGAACAAATGAGCGTGAAGGAAACGGCGAGACAGATGGCAGTCATCACGCAGTTTAATCAACTTCAGTTTGATTGTACGGTTGAAGAAATCGTTCTGCTGGGCAGAACACCTCATCTCTCTTTCTTACAAAAGGAAAAAGAAAGTGATTTTGCTTTGGTTGAGGATGCTCTGGTCAAAGTAGACATGTTTGAAAAAAGAAATCGACTTTATTCTTCACTATCAGGTGGGGAGAAACAGCGAGTTTTATTAGCACGCGCCTTAGCTCAAGAACCTTCACTCTTGCTCTTAGACGAGCCGACTAATCACTTGGATATCAAGTACCAGCTGGACTTGTTAACTATTGTCAAAAATCTCCATATCAATGTACTAGCTGTTTTGCATGATATTCAGCTGGCTTGTCGCTATTCAGATTATCTCTACCTAATGAAAGAAGGGGAGATTGTTTACCAAGGTACTCCAAAAGAGACCATCACACCCGAGTCTTTGCAGGCTGTCTATGGTGTCCAAAGTAGAGTTACTTGGACGGAAGATCAGCAAGCTATGATTCACTATTTATAAGATTTAAAGGAAATAAACATGAAAAAATCACTTAGTATTTTGCTCGTAACAGTAGCTGCCTTAACCTTGGCAGCTTGCGGTAACACATCTAAAGAAACAGCATCTGCACCAGTTACAACAGAAGCCAGTCAAAAAGCCAATACAGAAACCAGCTATCCTGTAACTATCAAGACTTATGATGCCAAAGGAAACGAAGTCGAGCAAGTCTTTGAAAAGACTCCTGAAAAGGTCATCACCAACAACCTTTCAACAACTGAAATTCTACTTGAGTTAGGGTTGCAAGATAAAATTGCTGGCATGCTCAATCCTGATAATGCTGTAACTGGTAAATACAAGGACGCTATTGAAGCCATCCCTCACATTGGTGATAAAAAATCTGTCTCACAAGAAACAGTTCTTTCTTATGAACCAGATGCCTTGATGGGACGTAACATGATGTTCTCTGAAAAGTCAATGGGAACCATCAGCGCTTGGAATGAAAATAAAATTCCCGTCTATACACAAAAGGCTTCACTTTCAAATGTTCAACAAGATTTGGGAAATATCGTAGAAGATGTGAAGAATCTTGGTACCATTTTCAATGTCCAAGACAAGGCTAACCAATACGCAGAACAATTACAAGCTAAAATCGATGCGGTTAAAAAAGCTAACCCAGAAACACAGGGTGAAAAGAAAAAAGCTTTGATTATGGTTGCTTATAACGACGAAACCTTTGGTGCCTACAAGTCAGCCCTTCAGGAAAGCTTACTTAACCAACTTGGTTATACCAATGTCGCAACAGGAACATCTGGCTTGACCTTGGAAAATCTAGTATCCATGAATCCAGAGTTGATTATCTATGTAACTAGCGACCGCAATAAAAAGTTGGATGAAAAGGCAGTGGATTTGATGAAGGCAAATGCTGTTTTGGGAAATGTATCCGCAATCAAGAACCAAAAAATCATGACCATCTCTTACGATGAGTTGATGGACTACGGTCCTGCAGTGATTGATTCCCTTGAAAAGATCAATGACTTTATTAAGAAATAAGGAGTTTAACTGGGAAGGGATTCGAGTTAGGGTCAGTCTGCCTTCAAACTATGATCCTCAACAAGCTTACCCAATGGTGCTTTTAAATGATGGGAAACTGGACTATTTGTCAGACCTGTCCCAATCTGTAATTTTAGTAGGTTTAATTCCAGAAAATCGTCTGGATGACTTTACACCTTGGAAGGCTAGTGCTTTGAAAGAAGGAGCACCAGAATTTGGTGGAAAGGTAGACCAATACCATCAGAAGCTCTTTCAAGGAATTCTAACCACTCTAAAAAAAGACTACTTGATAGATGAAAGTAAGATTGCCTATGGAGGCTATTCACTAGGCGGTCTTGCAGCTATCTATAGTCTCTATAGTAGTTATCTTCCTGCGACCTGTATCTTTTCTATCTGTGGTTCCTTCTGGTATCCAGACTTTATAGACTTTTGTAGGGAACATGACTTGATACAGAATCAAAGTCTGATTTATCTGCAAAATGGTCAGACAGAAGGTGCCAATCATTCTAATCGTCTGTCTAAGGCTCCTGTTTTTGCCAAGGATATTCATGATTTGATTTCAGAGAAAGTTCCCTCAACATATTCTACCTTTGATGCTCATGGGCATCATGAAGCTCTTAACGAGCGCTATCATCATTTCTGTTATTGGCTGAGAGAAGAGTGGAAGCTCAAATAATCCTATAACACTCCTTGTTCATGGTAACTAGGAGTGTTTGTCTTGTATCCTGAGCCATTTGAATTTCATGGCGTTTATTTTGACGGAAATCCCTCCCTGTAATCAACTAAATTATGGTATAATGAGAAGATAGATAGAATTGAGGATACTATGTCATTTACACAATTTAAATTTAAGAAATATATAGAAGAAGCATTAGAGGAGTTGAAGTTTACCACTCCTACCGAGGTGCAGGAAAAGTTGATGCCTATTGTCCTGGCAGGTCGTGACTTGGTTGGTGAATCAAAAACAGGTTCAGGTAAGACTCATACCTTCTTGCTTCCAATTTTCCAACAGTTGGATGAAGGAAGCGACAGTGTACAGGCAGTTATTACAGCTCCAAGTCGTGAGTTGGCAACGCAGATTTACCAGGCAGCTCGCCAGATTGCGGGACACTCAGAAGTAGAGATTCGAGTTGCCAACTATGTAGGTGGAACAGACAAGGCTCGTCAGATTGAAAAACTTGCCAGCAATCAGCCCCATATCGTCATCGGAACACCAGGTCGTATCTATGATTTGGTCAAGTCTGGTGATCTTGCCATTCACAAAGCTAAGACCTTTGTAGTCGATGAAGCCGACATGACCTTGGATATGGGATTCTTGGAGACAGTCGATAAGATTGCAGGAAGCCTTCCAAAAGACTTGCAGTTTATGGTCTTTTCAGCAACCATCCCACAAAAACTGCAACCATTCTTGAAAAAATACTTGTCAAATCCTGTCATGGAGAAAATCAAGACCAAAACCGTTATCTCTGATACCATTGATAACTGGTTGATTTCGACTAAGGGTCGTGACAAGAATGCCCAGATTTATGAATTGACTCAAGTCATGCAGCCATACTTAGCAATGATTTTTGTCAATACAAAAACGCGTGCAGATGAATTGCATGCTTACCTGACTGCACAAGGCTTAAAAGTGGCTAAGATTCATGGAGATATTGCGCCTCGTGAACGCAAACGGATCATGAATCAGGTGAAGAATCTTGATTTTGAGTACATCGTTGCGACTGACTTGGCTGCGCGTGGGATTGATATTGAAGGAGTCAGCCATGTTATCAATGATGCTATCCCACAGGACTTGTCCTTCTTTGTTCACCGTGTCGGACGTACTGGACGTAATGGTCTGCCAGGTACAGCTATTACCCTTTACCAGCCTAGTGATGACTCTGATATCCGTGAGTTGGAGAAATTAGGTATCAAGTTTACTCCTAAAGTTGTTAAAGATGGAGAATTTCAAGATACTTATGACCGTGACCGCCGTGCCAATCGTGAGAAGAAACAAGAAAAACTGGATATCGAAATGATTGGTTTGGTTAAAAAGAAAAAGAAAAAAGTCAAACCAGGCTATAAGAAAAAAATTAAATGGGCTGTCGATGAAAAACGCCGCAAAACCAAACGAGCAGAAAGTCGTGCCCGTGGACGTGCAGAACGTAAAGCCAAACGTCAAACATTTTAAAAATGAAACAGTAGAACCAAGCGGTTTTACTGTTTTTTTATAGTTCTATATCGAGATTGTCAGAATTCATAAGTAGATGATATTAAAAAATAAAAATTAATCATAGGTTATTTCCATAAAATTCTATATTTTAATAATTGAGTGGACATAATTTGTCCACTCTTTTTTGTAAACTTAAATTATCAATAAAAAGAGGTGTACTTAAATGCATTATTATCAAGTCGAGTTTAAGAATCCTGATGATTTCTTAAAAACACAATCAGAAGATTTTATTAAGACTAATCGTTTATTATTATTTAAAGAGGATGAAGATTATTACCTTATTTCTCAAGAAAATTACAATGATCAAGAAATTATGGGGAAAATAAAGGATTTTTTTGATCATGAGTTTACATTAAAAAAAGTTAAAACTTTAACAGAAAGTGATTTTATAAAGAAACTTGAAACAAGTGATAGAAGAGAACTAGTAAAATTCTTATTAAGTGCAAATAAAGAGACCATGTCTCATTATCTAAAGCCTAATTATGAAAAACTGGCTGAATTGAAAAATATTTATGGTCTCCCTGATTTTAAGAAGGCTGTTCAAGAACTAATTACATATCTTTCATTTCAAGAAAAAATAAATAATAATGAACAACAGCAACACTTTTATATTTTTAATGGTGAGAGGGGAACTGGCCGTAAGTTTGCTATCAAATTTCTGATGTCTCTTTTTGAAATGAATGCAATATTTGTAAATTGTAATAATTTTTCTATTCCTAAGATAGGCGAAAAAGATGTCCCAATATTAGTTGATTATCTTTCAGTAAGGCCAAAAACAAAATCAGATATTTACGACACATTTAGACAAAAGAAGGGGCATTCAATTAACATCATTATTGCGAGAACTATCCAAGAGGCAGAATCTATAAAAAGAGAGTTGCTTGAAGATTTTAGTAAAGTATCAATTGTGAATTTTCCGCAATATGATGAAGCAGAGCTTAAAGAGATCGGGCTTCAGATGCTAAACAAAAAAGGTATTCAGTTGAGTAATGAAGACTATGAACAATTAATAGCTGAAAATAAAGTACTAAAGGATGCTAAAGAAGTCCGACTTTTTGTTCAAGAGCTTGTTGAATTTGCAGTACAAAATGATTATGATCCTTCAGATAAAAACGAATTAAGTCTGGATGGATTTCTTCCCCAAAATGAATCTTCAGTTGAAGATGAAGAAAATGCGGAGAAAAAGTTGAGTGAATTAATCGGTTTAGAAGAAGTGAAAATAGTTCTAAACCAGCAGTTAGCTTATAATCGAGTTTCTGCGTTGCGTCAGGCTCATGGATATAGTAATGAAATATTAAATCGTCATCTTGTTTTTTCTGGAAACCCAGGGACTGGTAAAACAGTAGTTGCTAGGCTTTTTTCAGAAATTTTATACAACAATAAGATAATTCAAGAGAATAAGTTAGTAGAAGTAGGTCGAACGGATCTTGTTGGTGAATATGTTGGCCAAACTGCTCCAAAAGTAAGAAAAGCTTTTGATGATGCAAGGGGAGGAGTGCTCTTTATAGATGAGGCTTATAGTCTTATCCCTAGTAGTGAGAGAGATTTTGGACATGAAGCTATTTCAGCGCTTATACAAGAAATGGAAAATCGTCGGGATGAGGTGTTGGTTATTTTTGCTGGGTATGAAGAATTGATGGCCCAATTCATTGAAACTAACCCGGGACTTTCCTCTAGAATTTCTAGAGAAATAAAATTTTTGGATTATACAATTGAACAACTAATTGCTATTTTAGAATTGATAATAAATAAGAGGCATTATCAATTAACCGATGATTGTAAGACGCTACTCCATCAGCATTTTTCAGAAGTTGTCAATTGTAGAAACTTTGGAAATGCTAGATACGTCCGAAAATTAGTAGATGAGATTGTCTTCAGTCAAGCGCAACGAGTGATTGAAGGTGATAAGAATCAGTTAGAAGATGATACCTTTTTAAATCAAATTACTTTGACAGATATCAATAAGGCTATTGTAGCTATTGAAGCAAAATCATCAAAATCAATATCGTTGATAGGATTCGGAAGGTAGAAGGAACCTATAATAGACTTTAAAATAAGAAATAGGTAGTAGTATCGGTAGAAGATTTGAACTAGTAAATTGATTGAATCTAAGCTATTGGAAATGTTATAATATTGTTAAAGGATTTAGGATTATATGAAGGACCAAGAACGCTTATTAACTATATTTTTACGATTACAGTCTGGCGCACATTTAGCTAAGGCTCAGCTTGCAGATGAATTTAGTGTTAGTGAAAAGACTATACAACGAGATTTTTCTCTCTTGTCGGGTTTCTTAGATACACAACCGATGGTTGCAGCAGAACTTGCTTACGATACGAGGCACCATACTAGGTATCTAAAAGGAAAATCTTTATTTAATAAAAAGGATATTCTTGTAATTTCAAAGATTTTACTAGAAAATCGTTCCTTGAATAAAGAAGAAAACAAGTCATTGCTTGATAGTTTATTGGCACTTATTTCAAAAGATGAGCAAAAAGAAGTTTCTAGTATTATTGCAAGTGAGTTGCTAAATTATGCACCATTGTCAGACATACAAAACCGTATTGATAAGGTTTGGGAATGGTCTGAAATGATTCGTAAGGAGTTGGTCATAGACATTGATTATCAATCTCCTTATAATACTGAAAAGAGACACACAATTTTTCCAGTTTCTCTTTACTATGATACTCATTATTTTTACATAGTAGCCTATAATTTATTATTTGATTCTTATATGACTTTAAAATTAGATAGAATACTTAGTTGGAAAGAATCTAAAAAAGAAAAACCTTCTATCTCATATGGAAGAAGATTTCGCGATGGAGAAATTCGTAATAAACGAGTAGATCCATTCATAGGAAAAGAGTTAAATATCAGAGTTCTATTCGTCAATGATCCAGCAATTGTTGTAGATCAATTTCCTACAGCAAAAATTATTGAAAAAACATCAAATGGTAATATTATTGAATTTGTGAGTCAAGATACACCAGGGTTGAAGAGGTGGCTGTTGAGTCAAGCGGAAACCCTAAGGGTATTGTCTCCTCAATCGTTAATTGATGATGTGAAGACTCTTATTAAGAGAATGCAAGAAAATTACATTGACTAAAGTTAGAATAATATCTTTAATTTGATATTTTGTTAACTTTTTTATAATAAGGGATTTAGTGTTTAAAAGCAAAAATAAATGAAATAGGTGATTAAAAATGGGAATTTCAGAAAAGAAAATTGAAGATTTAAGAGGTCTTAAGTTCAACGTTCCATCATATCAAAGAGGCTATAGGTGGACCGAACATGAGGTTACAACTTTATTAGATGATTTTTATAATCATAACACTGAGTATAAATATTGTCTACAACCATTAATCGTAAAAAAAGTTGCTGATGGCACTTACGATGTTGTTGATGGACAGCAAAGACTAACTAGTATTTATATATTTCTTAGATTTATGTCTGCAGAATTTAATAATGGTCGTAGAAAAACTAATCAATATGATTATTTTGATTTAGAGTATGAAACCCGAAAAGAGAGTGGAAACTATTTAAAGAATTTAAATTTTGATACGTATGAAGAAATCGAAAATATGGACATTGATGCTAGTCACATCAGTAAAGCCTTTGAAGCAATAGATAAATGGCTTGATCGCGAAGAAATAAACTCAAATAATGCTTTGAATGATATTTACAAGGTTCTTACAGAAAATGTATTTTTTATTTGGTATGAAATTAATGAATCTGAAGACCCTATAAAGATTTTTACCAAAGTTAATATTGGTAAAATACCGTTAACAAACGCTGAACTGATTAAAGCTTTGGTACTTGACAAAAATAATTATAAAATAGGAGATGAGAGCGATAGAATACATCGTTCTATTGCATGGAATCAAATAGAACATAGACTTCAACAGGATTCTTTTTGGCAGTTTTTGACTAATAATGAAGTTTATGATACTAAAATAGATTTTATTTTCAATTTACTTATACTTGGGAATTCTGAGGTATATAGAGTTGACAAATACTCCACCTTCTATTCATTATATGAAGAATACAAGAGGGCAGAAAATAAATCAGAGTTTATATCAGATTTTTGGTCAAAAGTTCAAATACTATTTGAAGAATTAAATAATTGGTACTTAGATTTAGATAAATATCATTTAATTGGTTATCTACTTTCTTTAGATAGTAAAAATCTAGATAAAGTATTTAAGGCGACAAGAGACAAGAAAAAATCAGAAGCTTTCGATGAGTTAAAAAAATTAGCATTTGATACTATTCCTGAAATTGATTCGCTAGGCGAATTAGTATACGGAGATAAAAGAATTAAAAATGTATTACTACTATTTAACTTAGTTACTTTGATAAATAAAAGTGAGAAACAGTATCGTTTTCCGTTTGATATTTATAAAACTCAAAAGTGGGACATTGAGCATATTCATGCTACAGCTGATGAAACGGCAGAATCTGATGATGGCTTAGGGAATCTAACTTTACTAGACGCTAAAACAAATCGCTCATATCGAGATAGTCCATTTGAACAAAAAAGGAAAATTATTATAGATGTGGATGCTAAAGGTCGTTTTGTTCCAGTTTGTACTAGAAATATATTTTTAAAAGTGTATAGTGGTGAAATTGAAAATTTTGAGGTTTGGTCAGACAATGATAAAACTGATTACATTAAGGCAATGAAGCTTGAATTTAATAAATTCTTTGGCAATGACGGGGAGAAAATATGAGTATGGTTGATGATAAATATGACTTAAAGTCTCTTTTAGAAAGCTATCGCATTGTAATTCCACTAATTCAACGCGATTATGCGCAAGGTAGGAAAGATTTAAGAACTACTGAGGTCAGAAAACAATTATTAATTGATATAAATTCTGCTTTAATTAACAGTGAAGTGCCAACTTTAGATCTTAATTTTATTTATGGGAAATCACATAATGGGAATTTTATACCACTAGATGGTCAGCAGCGACTTACTACTTTGTTTTTAGTATACCTTTTTGCCTTTAGAGATAGTGATTCTTGTGATTTTCTTAGCAATTTTTCCTATGAAACAAGAGATTCGTCCAAGCAATTTTTCACTAGTTTATTTGAATACAGAAAATCAATTTTTCAACTCGAAGAGAAGCCGTCTGAAATAATAAAAGATGCGGCATGGTTTGCAGATTCGTGGATATTAGATCCTACTATTCAAGGAGCATTAGTAACCTTAGATGGGATAACTGATTTTTTTGATTTTCAATACAACTATTCAGAGGTATTAACATCAGAAACAAATTATAGAGTTGCTTTCAATTTCCTTGATATCGAAGATTTAGGTTCAGAGGATGAACTATACATTAAATTAAACTCTAGAGGACGTCCTCTAACGGATTTTGAAAATTTTAAAGCAAGATTTATTTCAAGAGTACATAAGATAGACACTAAGTTAGCAAACGATATAGCACTTAAGCTTGATACAAAATGGACTGATACTATTTGGAGATTTGATAAAGACCGATTTGATATAAACTTTTTAAATTTATTTGAAATTGCACTGATTAATAACTTAGATTCACTAGATTATTCTCAACGTGAAAATTGGACAACTAATATTGTATTTGAAGATATTAAGTTAGAACACATAGAATTGATTGCAAGAGTACTTGACTTTTTAACGGAAAATGAGAACTCAAAGGTTTCACAAGTTTTGGAAAAAGCTATCACAAGTAAGAGCATAAAAGATAGAGTCTATTTTCACTTCATTTCTTTGTATTTATTTCATTCAGGGACAGTATTAGATGATAAGTTTAAGAGTTGGTACCGCATTTTTAGAAACTTAACAGATAACTCTGAAATAAACTCTCAAGAACGTTATGAGAGAGCTATTCGAGGTATAAATGAGCAAATTAACCATCTTTCAGACCTTATCTATTATTTGTCTCAAAATAATAAAATTACAGGTTTTAGTATAGAACAGGTTAACGAAGAGATAGAAAAGGCGAAATTAATTATAGAAGATCCAACTCAATCAGAAGTGATTTTTAATGCGGAAAATCATGTTTATTTTGGTGGACAAATTAGAAGTAGCTTTTATTTTGAAGATTCTGATTCTACAACTGATAAATACTCGAAAATCAGTTCTTATTGGGATAAGATAAGTGCTATGTTCGAAGCTACGAAACCTAAAGAAGGCATATTGCTAAGGACAGCTTTGCTTTCTTTTGGAGACTATACATTATATGTAGATAGCTATAAAACACTTTGCCAAGATGATCCTAATGAAAGTTCAAGAACACCAAGTTTAAAACGATTATTTTCTTCTAAAAATAAATATGTTAAAAAACTACTAGATTCGATTAATGTAAATAAACCATTAGAGTTTGAGTATAAGAGGATAATAAATGAAAACATAAATGGTATAGATGAGCAAGATTGGCGATTTATTTTTATTTCGTACTACAAGGTAATGTTCAATAAAATGAACCGTTCACAGTATAGATTAAAAGTCCCTAATAGGTTAGATGGAGCAGATGAAATGCTTCTAATTCCCAATAAAAATTCTAGAGCAAGAAACTTAGATATTCATTTATTAGCATTGCAAGAGAAACTAAAGGAATTTAACATTAAGTCAGATTATGAAAGTCAGCCTGGTTTATATACTTTAGATAGGGTTCTTCATGTTAAAAACCTTTATGAAGTTAGATTTTACGGTGATCATTATCAATTTAAAAAATATGAGGATGAAACATATTCAAAGTTGACCAAATCCCCAGCATCTTTTCTAAAATTAGCTGAATACCTGAGAAATAAATTGAACGGTAAGTAATTGTGATGTATTTTGATAAAAAAATTCAAAATTTACTATCTATCTATCTAATGGGTAGTTACAATTATATCTTTTTGTTATATGAAATGAACATAAGTGTACTAGCATTGAGAAGAAAAACACATAAAAAAGAATATTTGTATGAGGAAGTTCAAAAGCAAGACTTAACGCCTGAACTTTATGCTGATACCTTAGCAACTATATTTACTCGGGAAAGATCTAAGATTCACTAAAATGGTGTATTTCTATTTTAAGTATATATACTATCGTTACTCCTAAATAAATTTTGCTTCTACATCCTTAAAACAAAAAAAGCCCCACCAGATTTTATTTCTGGTGGGGCTTTTGGTGGGGAACCAATCAATTTTGATTGATTTTTAACCTTTTATAATAACCGAAAATGCTGTTAAATCAACCATTTCACTTCAAATCATGTTTATAAATCATTCCCACTCAACGGTTGCAGGTGGTTTACTTGTGATATCATAGACGATGCGGTTGACGTGATCAACTTCATTTACGATACGGACTGAGATTTTCTGGAGAACTTCCCAAGGGATCTTAGCGAAGTCAGCGGTCATTCCGTCGATCGAAGTGATAGCACGGATAGCGATGGTGTAGTCGTAAGTACGTCCATCTCCCATAACACCTACGGAACGAACGCCAGTGTTAACAGTGAAATATTGCCAGATATCGCGGTCAAGACCTGCTTTAGCGATCTCTTCACGAAGGATAGCGTCTGATTCACGAACAGTTTCAAGCTTTTCTTCAGTGATTTCACCCATGACACGGATAGCAAGACCTGGACCTGGGAATGGTTGGCGCCATACGATATTATCTGGCATACCAAGCTCTGTACCAAGGGCACGAACCTCATCCTTGTAAAGAGTATTGAGTGGTTCGATGAGTTCAAATTGCATGTCTTCTGGAAGTCCACCAACGTTGTGGTGAGATTTGATGGTTTGTGCAGTATCCGTCCCAGACTCAATCACGTCAGTGTAGAGAGTTCCTTGTGCCAAGAATTTTACGTCTTTCAGCTTGCTTGCTTCATCATCAAAGACATAAACAAACTCGTTACCGATAATCTTACGTTTTTGTTCAGGATCAGATACACCAGCCAATTTATCAAGGAAACGTTTGGCAGCATCTGCCTTAACGATGTTCAACCCAAACTTGCCACCAAGCATATCCATAACTTGATCAGCTTCCCCTTTACGGAGAAGACCGTGGTCTACAAAGATACAGATCAATTGATCCCCGATGGCTTTTTGGAGAAGAACCCCAACAACAGAAGAGTCAACACCACCAGAAAGTCCAAGAAGGACACGTTTGTCTCCAACGGTTTCGCGGATTTTCTTGATTTGCATATCAATGAAGTTGTCCATAGACCAATTGCCTTTGGCACCACAAATGTTTAAAGCGAAGTTTCGAAGGATATCATATCCATAGACAGAATGGCGAACTTCGGGGTGGAACTGGATACCGTATATTTTCTTTTCTGGATTTTCAATAGATGCATATGGACAGTCAGCAGAAGTACCAGTGCGAACGAAATCTCCTGGAATTTCAGTAACGGCATCTCCGTGACTCATCAATACCACTTGTTCTTCAGGAGTGCCTGCAAAAAGAGCAGACTCAGTATGAGTTAAAGTGGATTGACCATACTCACGATTTCCAGCGTTAGCAGCAGGAACAACTTTACCACCAAGCTTGTGAGTTAGTAATTGCATACCATAGCAAATTCCTAAAATCGGAATACCGAGTTCGAAAATCTCTGGATCAATATCAAATGATCCTTCTTCGTAAACAGAGTTTGGGCCACCTGAGAGTACAATCCCGATAGGGTTGATTGCGCGGACTTCATCAGCTGAAATCTTGTGACTCTTTAGTTCCGAAAAGACACCAATCTCACGAATACGGCGTGAAATCAGTTGGTTATACTGGCTACCGTAGTCCAGTACGATGATCTTTTCGACATCTTGCAAATCAGTTGAAATGTTGGTCATCTTTTCCCTTCCTTAAAAGAAATATCTTTTTGAATATTCTATCATAAATGGGCTAGAATTACCAACTAAACAAGTGACGTTTGACTTTTGCACATGACTTACGGTACAATGGAAAAAATAAAGAAAAGAAGTGAGCCAGCATGTTACCAGCTTATGTTAAAATTCACGACCAGATTAAAAAGGATATCGATGAAGGACATTGGAAAATTGGAGAGAAGTTACCGAGTGAGCGCGACTTGGCTGAGGAGTTTCTAGTAAGTCGCATGACCTTGCGCCAGGCTATCTCCCTCTTGGTTGAAGAAGGGGTTTTGGAACGTCGCGTCGGTAGCGGGACCTTTGTTTCTAGCACTCGCGTTCAGGAAAAAATGCGTGGAACCACTAGTTTTACGGAGATTGTAAAGGCTCAAGGGAAAAGTCCCTCTAGTCACTTAATCTCCTATCGTAGAACCATTCCAAATGAGCAAGAAGTTGAAAAGTTAGGAATTGACGCAACTGAGAATATTATCCGAATGGAACGTGTTCGTTATGCAGATCAAGTCCCAGTTGTCTACGAAGTAGCTTCTATTCCTGAGAAATTTATTAAAAATTTCAAAAAAGAAGAAATAACCAAACACTTTTTCCAAACCTTACAGAAACATGGGTATCGAATTGGAAAATCTCACCAGACTATATATGCACGCCTAGCCAAGGAAAAAATTGCTCATTATTTGGAAGTAGAAAAGGGGCATGCTATTTTAGGGCTTACTCAAGTTTCTTACTTTGATGACGGCACAGCTTTTGAGTATGTAAAGAGCCAATATGTCGGGGAACGGTTTGAATTTTATCTAGAAAATAATTAATTGTAACATCTCTTAAAGTAGGAAATAACATCTACCTTAAGAGTTTTTTATTTGGTTTAGTTTAGAAAGCATTTTCCTATGAAGAAAAATAGTAATCATACGAGTATTTTTCATAGTTTCATGTTATAATAGTTAGGTTATATGGTCCCGATAAGGTGGTGGGATTGATTGTAAATATTTTTCCTACCAGTTCTTTGTAACTCTATAACGAATATTTTTTAAGGGGGGACATTTTTATGTCAGAACGTAAATTATTCACGTCTGAATCTGTATCTGAGGGGCATCCAGATAAGATTGCAGACCAAATTTCAGATGCTATCTTGGATGCTATTTTAGAGCAAGATCCAGAGGCACACGTTGCTGCTGAAACAGCTGTTTATACTGGTTCAGTGCATGTTTTTGGTGAAATTTCAACCAATGCCTATGTAGATATTAACCGTGTGGTGCGTGATACGATTGCAGAGATTGGCTATACCAATACAGAGTATGGATTTTCTGCGGAAACGGTGGGAGTTCATCCTTCATTGGTTGAGCAGTCACCAGATATCGCTCAAGGGGTTAATGAAGCCCTAGAAGTGCGTGGAAACGCAGATCAAGATCCACTTGATTTGATCGGAGCTGGAGACCAAGGTCTCATGTTTGGTTTTGCGGTGGATGAGACAGAAGAACTTATGCCATTGCCAATTTCACTCAGTCATAAGTTGGTTCGTCGTTTGGCAGAGCTTCGTAAGTCTGGTGAGATCAGCTACCTTCGTCCAGATGCTAAATCTCAAGTTACTGTTGAGTATGATGAAAATGACCGTCCAGTGCGCGTGGATGCAGTTGTTATTTCAACCCAGCATGACCCAGAAGTCAGCAATGAACAAATCCATGAAGATGTGATTAACAAGGTTATCAAAGAAGTGATTCCAGCTTCTTACCTAGATGATGAGACAAAATTCTTTATCAACCCAACAGGCCGCTTTGTAATCGGTGGGCCTCAAGGAGACTCAGGTTTGACAGGTCGCAAGATCATCGTGGATACCTATGGTGGTTATTCGCGTCATGGTGGTGGTGCCTTCTCTGGTAAGGATGCGACTAAGGTGGACCGTTCAGCTTCTTATGCAGCTCGCTACATTGCGAAGAACATTGTTGCCGCAGGTCTTGCTAAGAAAGCAGAAGTGCAATTGGCCTATGCTATCGGTGTTGCACAACCTGTATCTGTTCGTATCGATACCTTCGGTACTGGGACAGTCGCTGAGAGCAAATTAGAAGCAGCGGCGCGTCAAATTTTTGACCTTCGTCCTGCAGGAATCATCCAAATGCTGGACCTCAAACGTCCAATCTACCGTCAAACAGCGGCTTATGGACACATGGGACGGACAGATATCGATCTTCCATGGGAACATTTGAACAAGGTAGAAGCCTTGAAAGAAGCAGTGAAATAATATAAAAAAGATTGGTGTAAGGACCAATCTTTTTTTGTTTAAAATTAGTTATCTAGTATTTTTACAAAAGCCCAGTTTCCAATCGATTTTGTTCCATATTCTAACATCATGGAGTCAAGTAATTGATAGTTGTTTTTTTCATAGAAGCAAACATTTTTCTCGGTACTAGTAACCACTCCCAATTGTTTGCATCCCTTGGATTTAAGAAAAGATTCAACGCCTTTTTGTAGGAAAGCACTGCCGATTCCTTGCCCTTGGACAGTAGCATTAACTCCTAGCATCATCAAATACCAATCAAAATTTCCTGATCTTTTTAAATGCTGTTCAGAACGTTCCACCAAATCAAGATATTTCAAGAGATTGCGTAATGTAATAAAACGAAAAAGCTTGACAATCCCATTTAATAGATAGGATAGGATAGTGAAATCCTTTTTTTGTAAAAGGGCGACAGCTAAAATTTCTCCGTCGCGTTCAGCAACTAGACAAGTCTCTCCTTTGATGTAGAGTCTAGTCAAAAGGCTATCCAACAATTCTAAGAATTCTGGGTAATATTCTGGTTTTTTTAAATCGTCTTTGATAAGAGACATGAAAGGATAGTCTAAAAAAGCACCCGCCAACACTTTTCCAATTTTTTGGTATTCATCAGGCCTGGCTTCTCTATATATTATTTCTTTCATATCATACTCCTTCATTAAATCTCTTTTACTATTATAACTAAATTTCTTATTTTTTTCGATTTTAATGTGACATCTTCACGAATTGTAGAAGAAAAGTTGAGTATTTTTGAGTTTTGTGAGAAAAAGTATATGAAAAATCCCCTCAATGTTTGATGTTGAAGGGTAAATTTAAAATCTAGTTAAATCTATTTTGTAGGGATTGAAATTTCAATCAATTTATCAGAATAGAGGGTTTTGATATTTGCTTCATCAATGACTTGTTTATCAATTTTACGATTTAAGAAGAATTCTTGGATTTTTTCGATTTCTTTTTCTCGGATTGCACGATGTTTGTTGGAAATAAGGATTTCATAATGAAGCGGTGCTTGAGTAAAAATAACGTCTGTATTGCCTGCAGAATAGACCTCTACAAGAGTTGCATCAGTGCTTTCTAACTGGTTTTTAACAAGATGCGAGTGTGAATTTGTAGTATTGATGAGCTTCATAAGGCTTCCTCCTGTATTCTATATCTATTATAGCACTTTTTAGGAAAATTGGGTAAGTTAGCTTAAATTTGATGCTGTTTTTTCCATGATTCGATGCCCCATTTATGACTGCCACGTTTTAAGTTAGCAATAGCCTCGTCAATTGGAAACCAAGCTAGATGATTGAAGTCTTCCAAAGGTTTTTGAATTTCTTGGTAAGAAGTGGCTTCGTAGAGATATGCTGGATTGTAGTAATAGGTATCACGATGACTAGAATAGAAGTATTCATCAGCTTGCCCGTAGTAGGTGCCAATTTCAGCTGTAAATCCTAATTCTTCAATCAGTTCTCGTTTGAGAGCTTCGAGGTGATTTTCACCTTCTTCAATTTCGCCCCCTGGTAAGAACCATGCACCATTTGGAGCTTGAACGAGAATAATCTTTTCATGACGTGCATCAGGTATGACTGCATAAACGCCATATCTATTTTTATAGGTTACTCCCTCTTTTTTTTCTCCAAATGTTGGAATTGTCATAAACTTCTCCTTTTTGAGTGCGCTTTCTTTCTATCATAGTAAAGAATGCCCTTGCTGTCAAGCAAGAACATTCTTTTGTATTTGAGGAACTAGTCGTTTGATTCGACCGTTTCCCCTTTATTTTTTGACTTAATGACAATTTTCCCCTTACTTGTCATGACTGCCTTGAGGTCTTTTTCACTTGGATTTTCAAGGTAGTAGTCTGTAATCGCATCTTCGATATAGTCTTGGATGGTACGACGGAGTGGACGAGCTCCCATTTTGGGATCGTAACCAAGGTCTACCAGTTTTTCCTTGACCTTTTCTGTGACATCAAGATGAATATTATTGCTTGAGAGTCGTTTATTGACATCATCCAGCATGAGGTCAACGATTTGAAGGAGATTTTCCTTACTGAGAGCCTTGAATTCGATAATGCCATCAAAACGGTTCATGAATTCTGGGCTAAAGAAGTTACCTAATTCTCCAAGAACAGAGTTTGTTCGACCTTCACGAGCAGCACCGAAACCAACGCTAGCTTCTGCCTTACCTGTACCCGCATTTGAGGTCATGATAATGATAGCGTCCTTAAAGCTTACAGTACGCCCTTGACCATCCGTTAAACGACCATCATCCAAGACTTGGAGGAACATATGCATAACATCTGGATGGGCTTTTTCAACCTCGTCAAGGAGGATAAGTGAGTAGGGGTTGCGACGCACTTTCTCAGTCAACTGACCTGCTTCATCATAACCTACGTATCCTGGAGGGGCACCGACGAGTTTGGCAACGCTGTGTTTTTCCATGTATTCACTCATATCAAAACGAATCATGCTGTCAGCAGAACCAAAGAGTTCGATAGCTAGTTGTTTAGAAAGTTCTGTTTTACCGACTCCAGTAGGACCAACAAAGAGGAAACTACCGATTGGACGGTTTGGAGTACCTAGACCGACACGGTTACGACGGATAGCCTTGGCAATCTTATCAACAGCATCGTCTTGGCCGATAACATGAGCTTTGAGATCATCAGCTAGGTTGATGAGTTGAGACTGTTCTTTTTCTTTTAGATCACCAACTGGAATATTGGTCTTTTGTTCAATAATGTGTTCAATCGTCTTTTCGCTGATGATTGGAGTATCCTGATCCGTTACCTTGGTCTTTTGCATTTCCTTATATTTAGCAATCTGGTCACGGAAGTAGGCTGCTTTCTCAAAATCTTCATCTCGAGTTGCTTGGGCCTTAAGATTTTCTGCCTCGATTAAGCGTTGGTCGATAACCTTTGGATCCACAAAATTCAAGGTTAAGTTCATTTTTGAACCAGCCTCATCTAGGAGGTCAATAGCCTTGTCTGGCAAGAAACGATCTTGGATGTAGCGGTTAGAAAGAGTAGCGGCCGCTTCGATAGCCCCATCAGTATAATGAACGTGGTGGTAATCTTCGTATTTCTTTTGGATACCTTTAAGGATAATAATGGTTTCTTCAACTGTTGGTTCATCCACTTTGACTGGTTGCATACGGCGCTCAAGGGCTGCATCTTTTTCAATGATACGGTATTCATTGAGGGTAGTAGCACCAACTAACTGGAGTTCACCTCGAGCAAGGGCAGGTTTGAGGATATTTCCTGCATCCATATTCCCTTCTCCAGCAGAACCAGCTCCGACAATCTCATGGATTTCATCAATAAAGAGAATGACATCCTGACGCTGACGAATTTCTTCCATGAGTTTTTGCATGCGTTCTTCAAACTGGCCTCGGATACCTGTACCTTGGACAAGGCTTACAACATCAAGGCGAATGACTTCTTTTCCTTGAAGTTTATCAGGGACGTCTCCGTCCACAATTTTTTGAGCCAATCCTTCAACAACCGCCGTTTTACCAACACCCGGTTCTCCGATGAGAACGGGATTGTTCTTGGTTCTGCGATTGAGGATTTCGATGACGCGGATGATTTCTTCATCACGTCCAATGACTGGGTCAACATTTCCGTGACGGGCAATTTCTGTGATATTGATTCCATATTCATCCAGAAGGCCCTTTTCCTGGATAGGAGGAGGTGTTTGAGCAGGCCCACGATTTTGAGAACCATAACCACCGTTTCCGCCATAACCACCACCAGATTGAGTTGGAGGAGTATTAGAAGATGGTTTAAAATTGTTCAAATCATGGAAAAAATCACCGAAAGGATCAAAATCACGATTGTTTAAGTCGGTCATTCCTTTAAATAAACTATTGTTAGGATCTGTTTTGATAATTTTGTAGCAATTCTGGCAAAGATCAATTTGCTTTTGTTGCCCGTTAAGATTAGTGTAAAGATGAATTGTTGAGTCATTGATTTTACAATTTTGACAGAGCATACCTCTACCTCGTTTCTTTTTTGACTTTGACTAAAATAGAAAGGTCAAAAATAGTCAAATTTCTTTAGTCCCATTATATCATGATTGAAGGGGAAAGCAAGTAAAAAGTTTGCTTGATAAAACTCAGGATGAGAGACTATTGTAGCTGAATCTATTGTGATAAAAAGAAAAATCCCATTTGTGATACAAAAAGGATTTTTAGCAAAGCAGGAGTATCCTCCAGCCTCTATTTAATTATTAGTATAAAAGTTCATAGATTTCCATCGCAATAAGATCGATGCTATCGAATGTATACGTTTCACGAGCCTCAACGTCACGAAGTGTGAAGAGTGGTCCGTTTTCTTCGTCGTGGTTAAAAGCAACTTCTGCGACAACAACTCCTTCGCGTTCAAAGTTACGTTTCAAGTTTCCACCATCTTTTGTCATTGCTTCTAAGCGATTGATGATTCTAACCAAATGTGATTCCATTTTGATTCTCCTCCATTTCTTATCGTTACTATTTTACCATAAACAGTCTCTACTTGACTAGAAAAAACTTAGATTAATTGCTATTTCTCTTGCCTTTAAAAAATTATAGAAAATATTAGGAGAAAAGGTTGAATTTTTATACAAAATATGTTATCCTTATACAAGTTTTATAAATAGAAAGTAGAGTATCCATGAATTTTTCTTTTTTACCGAAATACTTACCATATTTTAACTATGGTGCCATTGTAACAATTATCATTTCTATCTTAGTAGTCTTGTTGGGGACCATTTTAGGGGTACTGTTGGCCTTTGCACAACGTTCAAAGATTAAGCCCCTTATTTGGTTTTCTAATCTTTATATCTGGATTTTCCGAGGGACTCCGATGATGGTACAGATTATGATTGCCTATGCCTTGATGCATATTAGCGCTCCTATTATTCAGATTGGGATTTTAGATGTTGATCTTACTCGTTTGATTCCAGGGATAATCATTATCTCTATGAATAGCGGTGCCTATGTATCAGAAACAGTTCGTGCAGGGATTAACGCAGTACCAAAGGGCCAATTAGAAGCGGCATACTCTCTAGGTATTCGTCCTAAGAATGCTATGCGCTATGTCATCCTGCCACAAGCTATTCGAAATATTTTACCAGCCTTGGGGAATGAGTTTATTACCATTATCAAGGATAGCTCGCTCTTGTCAGCTATCGGGGTTATGGAGTTGTGGAACGGTGCAACTACAGTGTCAACAACCACTTACTTACCCTTAACTCCACTCTTATTTGCAGCCTTTTACTACTTGATTATGACCTCTATCTTGACACTAGCCTTGAAAGCTTTTGAAAATCGTATGGGAAAAGGAGATAAAAAATAATGACTGATACGCTAATAAAAATTGAAAACCTTCATAAAAACTTTGGAAAGAATGAAGTTTTAAAAGGGATTAATCTTGAAATCAAAAAAGGAGAAGTAGTGGTCATTATCGGCCCTTCTGGCAGTGGTAAGTCAACCCTTCTTCGCTCTATGAACCTCCTTGAAGAAGCGACTAAAGGCAAGGTCATCTTTGAAGGAGTAGACATTACGGATAAGAAAAATGACCTTTTCGCCATGCGTGAAAAGATGGGAATGGTTTTCCAACAATTCAATCTCTTTCCAAATATGACAGTGAAAGAAAACATCACACTATCGCCTATTAAGACCAAAGGGGAAAGCAAAGAAGTTGCTGAGAAGAGAGCCCATGAGCTTTTGGAAAAGGTTGGTTTACCAGATAAGGCAGATGCCTATCCGCAAAGTTTGTCCGGCGGACAGCAACAACGTATCGCTATTGCGCGTGGTCTTGCCATGGAACCAGATGTCTTGCTCTTTGATGAACCGACTTCTGCCTTAGACCCAGAAATGGTAGGAGAAGTACTATCTGTTATGCAAGAACTGGCTCAGTCAGGCATGACCATGGTTATTGTGACCCATGAAATGGGCTTTGCTCGAGAAGTAGCAGATCGTGTCATCTTTATGGCAGATGGTGTTGTTGTCGAAGATGGATCTCCAGAGCAAGTCTTTGAACAAACCCAAGAACAAAGAACCAAGGATTTCTTGAGTAAGGTTTTGTAAGAATTTCATAAAAGGCTCCAAAGGGAGCTTTTTCTTATAGTTTGAAACTATAAGAAGACTTAGACAAGAAGTGTTAGAATGCCATGCGATTTTTTGCTATAATAGAACATATTTGTTAGAAAAGAGAAAATACATGACACAGATTATTGATGGTAAGGCTTTAGCAGCCAAGCTGCAAGGACAATTGGCTAAAAAAACAGCCAAATTAAAGGAAGAGACAGGCTTGGTGCCTGGCTTAGTCGTTATTTTAGTCGGAGAAAATCAAGCCAGTCAGGTTTACGTTCGCAACAAGGAACGTTCTGCTATCGCTGCAGGTTTCCAAAGTGAAGTCTTGCGAGTTCCTGAGACCATTACTCAAGAGGAATTGTTGGCGTTAATTGCTAAATACAATCAAGATCCAGTATGGCATGGAATCTTAGTCCAGTTGCCATTACCAAAACATATCGATGAAGAAGCAGTTTTATTAGCTATTGCCCCTGAAAAGGATGTAGATGGTTTTCATCCACTCAATATGGGTCGTCTTTGGTCTGGTCACCCAGTGATGATTCCTTCAACACCAGCTGGCATTATGGAGATGTTTCATGAGTACGGGATTGAGTTAGACGGTAAAAATGCTGTCGTAATTGGTCGTTCCAATATTGTCGGGAAGCCTATGGCCCAGTTGCTGTTGGCTAAGAATGCAACTGTAACCTTGACCCACTCTCGCACCCATAATTTAGCCCAAGTAGCTTCTAATGCTGATATTCTCGTAGTAGCAATCGGTCGTGCTAAGTTTGTGACTGCTGACTTTGTGAAACCTGGTGCAGTTGTCATTGATGTGGGGATGAACCGAGATGGAAATGGCAAGCTTTGTGGAGATGTTGATTATGATGCAGTTGCACCAGTTGCCAGTCACATTACACCTGTACCTGGTGGAGTTGGGCCTATGACCATTACCATGCTAATGGAGCAGACTTATCAGGCTGCATTGCGTAGTTTGGATAAAGATTAAGTTTATGATGAAAAAGGCTTGAGATAGGAATATCTCGACTTTTTATTTGCTGTAAAGATACTTATTTCAATTGATGTTTTTCTTTATTTTTTTGTAGTATAATGAAGTAGAGGTGATTAGGTGATTGTAAAAGTTTGTAATGCAGATTATAGTCTCCAGTGGGATGGAATCTATCAATTTACTCTTGAAAACTATCCTCAGATTCAAGAATGGGAATTGGAGAAGCTAGCAAAGTTTATTGCTTACGAACAGGACCATCATCGTCAGACTATTGTGGAATGTGAGAATCATGAATTAAATATACAAATTCATGATTACTTGAAAAAGCATAGCTATTTTCCTCCATACAGACCAAGTCATCAGCTTGTAGCTTCTACCTATGATATCCAGAAGAAGTTGGTGACTTCAAATTATTGTAGTCATACTTGTACAGTTGAGGTGGCTCAGGCTATTTTTCAGACTGGAAAACTCATGTCGGCGGTAAAAGTATTTGGTAAAAGTGGGGCTGAGCTAGTTACAGATAGTCGTAATGCAGCTTCTGATCCAGCAGACTATTTTGACTATATCATGTTCGGATGGTCTAATACGTCTTCGGGTTACCGACTCGCTATGGAGCGTTTGTTAGGACGGGCACCGTCTGAGGAGGAATTGCAAGAAAAGTTCATTCCTGGCGTTAGTTTTCATTTTCTGTATGAAGAATTAATTCAAGCACCAGGTTATATCTTTGATGGCTATCATGTTGCGAAGGTAAGAGATAGTTTAGATTTGGATACCTTTCTTCATTTATGTGTTGTTCCTTCAAAAGATAAGGCTTGTTTTGAAGGTTTGATTCCTAGTCGATTACAAGATAGAGTGATTTACCTAGACTATGAGGGAGAAGGGTTACAGGATTGGAATACTAAGGTTAATCAAGTGTTACATAGTAAGATTAAGTTGAAGGAGTAGCGTATGAAAGAGATTGATCAAGCTTTACTGAAAAGAGTTATCATCGAGCGTCCTCGTTCTAGTCATAAGGGAGACTACGGTCGTCTTCTCTTGATTGGTGGAACGTATCCCTATGGGGGCGCAATTATTATGGCTGCTTTGGCAGCTGTAAATAGTGGTGCAGGCCTTGTGACAGTTGCTACGGATAAAGAGAATATTTCAGCTCTGCATAGCCATCTGCCGGAGGCTATGGCTTTTGACCTTGGTGATAAGCAATTGCTCGAGCAACAGTTGCAGAAAGCAAGTGTTGTCTTGGTCGGACCTGGACTAGTAGATGATGAGCGTGGAGAAGAGCTTATCCAAACAGTGTTTTTTCATTCAAATCAAGATCAGACCCTCATACTGGATGGTGGCGCCCTATCCATTTTTGCTAAGACGGGAATGAAATTTCCCAAAGCCCATCTTGTTTTAACTCCACATCAAAGGGAATGGCAAGTCTTGTCAGGCTTAGATTTGACTTCTCAAGGAGCTGAGGAAACAGGAGAGGCTTTGAAGAGTTTTCCTTCAGGAACGATTCTAGTTCAAAAAGGTCCTGCTACCCGAATTTGGCAAGCTGGTCAAACTGATTGTTATCAATTGAGTGTTGGCGGTCCTTATCAGGCGACTGGGGGAATGGGTGATACTCTGGCTGGGATGATTGCTGGTTTCGCTGGTCAATTCTCACAAGTTAGTCTTTATGAAAGAGTGACAGTGGCAACCTATCTACATTCAGCAATTGCCCAAGAACTAGCTGAGAAGAATTATGTCGTTCTGCCAACCACGATTAGTCAACATATTCCTGCATTCATGAAGAAAATACAAAAAGACACCTGAAAATATGATATGCCCCCTGTCAAGTAGACAGGTAAAAT
>NZ_KV841542.1:0-92121 GCF_001839505.1 Streptococcus sp. HMSC34B10
AGCCTCAGTTGTTGTTGTAGTCGTTGTTGGGGCTGCCGTTGTCGTTGTTGTGGTTGTTGGAGCTGCAGTCGTCGTTGTTGTGGTAGTCGTCGTTGTTGTTGTATTACCACCACCATCACCTGAAGCAGTTTCTAAACGAGCTTGTTCAGTGATAGAAGTCTCTTTAGGGAAATTAGTGGCTTTCCAATTCAAGGCGTTGGCTACTTTAGTTCCTTTTGGAAAATCTTGAGTAAGTTCAGTTGAATACTCAATCCAAACTGACTCTTTGTTAACATTTCCAAGGTTAAAGCTAAATCCTGTAATTTGACCTGCCGCATTTCTTGTGAAGACTGCTGACTTAGTGAGGTTTGCAGTTGGTTTTAACTTGTACAATTCGTCTACATTTAGGATTTTGCTTGGTTGAGTTGGATAACGTACAGCACGGAATGAGTCTTCTACAAGGACTTGACCATGATCACTAAAATCATCTGTAATCACTAAATTATCCAATTTATCTTGAACAGCGTTCAAAAGGACACGCCATTTGATACGTTTAGGATTTGCTTTGTCTTGGTAACCGACTTTCCATTCACGGTCACCTGGAACACCTACGTATTTTTCATAGGTTACTTGGTAAGTTTCTTTCCCAAACTTAAATGTATACTTCCCAGAATCTTTCAAAGTGTTTGCATTTGGACGAACTGAGTATGTTAAAGACATAACTTTGTTTAGGGGATTTTTAGAGAAGTAGTCCGTGAAAGTAATTTTTACTTTCCCTGTAGCTGGGTCAGTTACAGCATTTCCGACTATTTGACCGCTACTGTGTTTGATTGGGAATTCAAGTGTCGTAGTTAACTCTAATTCTTTTGGAAGATCCAAAGTCAGTGTATCCCCAGCATTGATTTTTTGTGAATCTGGGAAAGTAAGGCTATTTGTCGCTTCCAAGACACGACCAGTCGTGATCTTAGTCTCTGCAGTTAATGGTTTTCCATCAACCTTTACTTCTGTGTTCAAAGTATAGTTGGTAACATCAGTAGCAAAGACTGTCGTAAGCGTCGCCAATGAAAGAACCAAAATACTTACAAACGCTAAAATACGCGTTACGCTAAGCTGTGATTTCTTCATCACATAATCTCCTTTTTAAAATTAATCAGACGTATCATAGCATTTTTCTTAGCTATTGACAAGTCTTTTTTACGTTTTTTGCATTTTTCTTAAAATATTTCGTTATTTTACTATTTTTTCGATAAAAACCGGCTTCAATAGTCATTTTTTTTATCTATAAGGCCTACAAATGTTAAGAACAAGAGCAAGCTTCCAAGCAGACTTAACCACCAAGGTGACTGTTCTCCCGTTTCTGGTAACACCTTATCTTGATTTCCTTGAAAAGCAGTTTTCTGAGGTTCTTGAGTTGTATCGACTAACGGATTTTCTACTAGCTGCTTAGAAGATGGAATCATTGGGGTCGTCTTGTCCGCTGGTGTTGATGGTCTTTGCCCTGGTTTGAATTCTGGCTTCCTAACCAGTGGTTGAGCCTCGGGGGTTTGAACAAATATTCCAATTTCAACAATCTCAGCTTTGGGTTCTTCAAGGATTTCTGAGCGAATCAACTCTTTTTTGATGATAACGCCGTCCTCTAGAGTCAGACGATAGACATCTTGACGTTTGCCTGACTTCCCTTTTTGGAGCAGCCTTGTAGTTCCTTTAGCTAATGCCGCATTTTCAACCGTTTGTTTCTCAAAGGCTACTTCTTCTACTTGGTGGATTTCTTCGGTTGTGATAGTTGGAATTCGCTTAGTCCCGATTTCGGTAATTTCGGTCTGTGGTTTCTCAAGCACTTCTGAGCGAACTAACTCTTTTTTAATGATAACCCCATCCTCTAGAGTCAGGCGATAGACATCTTGACGTTTGCCTGCTTGCCCTTTTTGGAGCAATCTTGTAGTTCCTTTGGCTAATGCCGCATTTTCAACTATTTGTTTCTCAAAGGCTACTTCTTCTACTTGAAGGCTTTCTTCTGTTGTGATAGTTGGAATTCGTTTTGTTCCTACTAATATAATGGTTGGAACAGGCTCTCTGACAACTTTACTTTCAACTAGTTTTGATGAACGCTCTTCGTCATTGAAGAATTCCTTCTCGATAGTCTTATGAATAAGACCATCTTGACCTTCTTGGACAAGCTTTGTTTCACCTTCTGGCAAAGTACCATCGTTACGATACTCAATCGGACTTGTGATTCGCTCCTCTTGAATCTCAAAGACTGTATGCTCAATACCAGATCCCTCAACAACTACCTTATCAACAGGTGGAGTTGTATTCACAGTTCTGAGATGTTCACGCTTGGTTTCCTTACCATTGACGTAAGTTATTTGATAATAGTCTGTTTGAGTTCCTTCTTTCCCCTCTACTTCAACAAGGCTGTATCCAACTGGCTTGGTCTTATCCTTACGAAGGATAACATTGTATGGAATTGGACTTGTTGTGCTAATCTCCTTAGTTTCAGTGACTTGCGTACCGATATAGATAATCTCGTCTTGGACTTGTTGAACTTCCTTACTGCTGATCAAGTCTGTCTTCGTCAAGACTCCGTCTGTGTAGGTTAGTTGGTAAACTTTTTCTACGATCCCATTTTGGCCTACTTGCACTATCTTGGTCTCTCCTTTTGGTAGGTCAGGATCTTCGATCTTTTGGGTCTTATAGGCAATATTCTCAATTTGAGTGTTTTGCTCTACCTTGATCGTTGGCACGTGTTTGGTACCGACTAAGATAATGGTTGGGGTTGCTTCTTTGATAAGACTGCTTTCTACTACTGTTGTAGACCGTAATTCATCATTGAAGTACTGTTTTTCGATTGTCTTACGAAGGAGACCCTCTTCACCAACTTGGATAATTCGCGTTTCGCCTTCTGGAAGAGTGTCATCATTGCGATGCTCGGTTGTGCTGGCGATCTTATCTTCTTGAATCTCAAAGAGGGTACGCTCGACACCAGCACCTTCGACAATCACCTTATCAACAGCTTCTCTTACGACTGTTGTCTCGAGATGTTCACGTTTTGTCTCGGTACCATTGATGTAGGTTATTTGATAAAGATCTGACTTTTCTCCATCTTGACCTTCTACTTCAGTCACTCGATAACCGATTGGCTTTGTGGTGTCTTTACGAACCTTAACGGTAAATGGAATTGGACTTGTTTCGCTAGCTTCTCTAATCTCTTTGACACGAGTTCCGACTTGGATAATCTCATCCACTGGCTCTGTTGTCATGTTAGACTCTACAAACGTACGAGATGTTTCTTCTCCATTTACTTTCGTTACAGAGTAGCGAATTGTTTTCTGACCTTTCTTACCTGGCTGGAGAAGCTTGGTTGTTCCTGCAGGAAGTTGGTCTGAAAACTCTTTGCGAGTATTGTAATTGACTGGCTCTGTCTCGTCTACAAATTCAGTTGTTTCAACAATTGGTGTTGTACTTCCGACACGAACAACACGGTTGACAGCATCTGTAATCTTGTGCTCTGAAACGATAACACGACTATTCTCGTTACCGTTCTTATAGCTTACCAAGAAGGTACGGATCATTTGAACTGGAGTTCCTTCTTGTTCAACAACACTTGCTCCTGTTGGAAGAGTATTGTCAGCGATATAAACAGTCTTAAATGGTACATCAACCTGCTCATCTACTGTACGTTCGGTCATCTTAGAAGTACCAATTACTGTGATTTCGTCAACAACCTTTGGATTTTCGACTTTTGAGATTTCTTTGCGTGAAACTTCGACATCGCCCTCATAGGTCACTTCATAGGTTGTTGTGATGGTACCAGGAGATCCGACTTGAGTAATCTTGCTGTAGCCTTCTGGTTGGGTCTCATCCTTTTCAATGACCTTGTTGAAGTCTTTTTCTTCAACAGCAACTACGGATTTAACCGATTCAACTACACCTAGCCCTTTAACAATGATCTTGTCTTTCTTCTCTTTGAGGACATTTTCATTGACCAAGGTACGATCAACCAGTTCATCATTGATGTAGGTCAATTTATATTGGTTCTCAATGCGACCCTTTTCACCTTCTTGGCGGACTTCTTCGTAGCCTTTTGGTTTCGTGTAGTCGTATTCGATAACAGTTTTAAAGTCTACGTCCTTGACCTCAGTAGTGTATTCTACTTTTTCTACGGCACTACCAACTGTGATAATGCGTTTGACTGGTTGATCCACTACTGTTTCAGATGTCAAAGTCTTATCAACTTCCTTGCCATTCAGTTTTCTGATTTGGTAAGTCTTTTCAACAGAACCATTCTTACCAGCTTGATTTTCAAATTGATAAGTCTTTGGTTTTGTTGGGTCCCTTCTGATCTCTGTTTCGTATGCGAGAGTTTCTTTTTCAGTATTGGTTTCAAATGTTTCTGTCGCTGTACCAATCAAGACAATCTCTTTTGTTGGCTCTAGAATGGTTTCTTCAGAGACGAGCTGACGTCCTACTACTGAGTCTCCAACTTTAGTAATCTTGTAAACATTGGCCTTCTTACCAGGCAAACCTTTTTGAACAATCTTCTTAAATCCGATAGGAAGTTCATCTGTCTGACGAGTTTCGATGACGTATTCTGTTGTTGTGGAGGTACGGAGTGTTTCAACCGTCTTATCCCCAGCGATTTCAAATGGGGCTAGCGGTTTGCCGTCTAGGGTGTTATGCCCCAGAAAGACATTCTTTTCTTTGGCATTCAAGTTCACCCAGTCTCCATTATATAGTCTAAAGAAGCCATTTTTATTTGGTGTATCTGTAATGAATTTGTTGTCTGTCGCTGTTACTTTAACACTATCGTTGAGACGGTTGATACCAAAGAAGGCTTGCATCAAGTCTTTGATAACTGCTCCGTCTGTTTTTCGAGTGACATCGTAACGTTGCCATGGCTCATTGTCTTTATATTTAAAAGTATTACTATTGACACCTATAGATGCTGCATTTGTACTTTCAATCGCAACTGCGTTTTTCCATCGAGACTTGATTTTCGATACGGTCAACTCATTGTTATCAATGTTGATACTTCCTCTGGTCTTTGTAAATGGTACTTTTATAACCTTGTTTACACGTTGTCCAGTAGTAGGGTCAAGGACACTCGCTACATAGGTGGTATCATCGTTGATGTAAATCGGTAACTGTTTGATATCATCTACTTCAACCTGGTTTCTTGCAATAGTAATGTCACCTGATCCTCCACCTTCAACACCTCTAGATGCTTGAGCAGTATTGTTGTTGACAGAGATGATATAGTCTGTTGAATCACCAGTGATGCTATTTCCTTCGATGTTTAGGCTGTAATTATTTGAAGCCTCATTATTTCTAAAGAGAATGCCAAAAGTCCCCGGTTGTCCATTTTCAAATGGTTTTGTTAAACCGTCAATCGTATTATTTGATATTTCATAACGACCTTTTTCAAGGGGTTTTGTCCATTTATGGTTTTTCTCATTTGTCAGGATAGAGATGGCTGTGTACCCACGGTAACGATCTGAAGCATTGTCATCATTTCCTAGCTTAGAATTTGGATTTTGCGTGACATTGTTGTTGCGAACAATGACATCCGTCATTGGATTGGCGTGATTATAAACCTCAATACCTTTCAAACGATCTCCAAGTGAGACGTTGTTTTCAATTAAGATTCTATTCCCGTCATGGATATCCAAACCTTTGCTGTAGTTGTAGTTTGTATAATTCCCCGTATAGGTAATACCATCATTATAGGAGCCTTCCATTGAGGTTGCTCCATAGCCAGTGTCACCATCTAAAGCATGACCGTTGTATGACAAGATGTTATTTTCTACAAGAAAATCGCGTTGATAGCCAAACATAACACCAGCAACACGATTATTATGAAGGAAAGAGTTGGTTACCTTGTTCCCGTCCATGATAGGAACATCTGGATCTCCGATAGACTTGACTTCATTTGAAACCTTTTCAGAGATGCTACTATTCGGGATTGGTCTGCCATCAGCATCATATTCTTGTGCTGTTGCCTTACTTGAGCCGAAGAAGACACCTGCTCTGTTGAATTTTAAGGCGCGAACATCATTAATCGTAACATGTGAAGAATCGTTTACATAGATACCATTTGAACGACCAAAATAAGACTTGCCTTTGCGGTAAAATTCATTGTCTTTGGTATAGTCTGATGAATCATAGGCGTGCTCAACTGTCAAACGACCAACGGTAAAGTTGTTCTTGTTTTGAATGAGAATTGCAGATTCGTAACGATTATCCGTCATGTTTGTATCAGAATCATGTTCACCTTCTTGTTTTTTATCAAACAAGATTTTTGTATTGTTACGACTTGGACCGCTACCAATCAAACCTTTTACATTACTATAGTTCTCATCGATCACCAAGGTTTTCTTTAAGAGGACATTTCCTGAAACCATTACGGCAGCTCCGCCCTCAACCTCATTGGCTGCTTTCAGAGCTCTTTGGAGAGCATCACTTGCTTCAACGACCCCAGTAGTATCCAGACCAAAGTCAGTAGCTTTGACATATTTACCATAGGTTGCATCTTTATAGACTTTGGTATTACTAGTTACAGCTCTTCTACGACGAACCTTAGGAGTTGTTGATTCATCTTTAGGAGTCGTTGCCCCCTCTTGAGGTGTCTCTAACAACTTTTTCAGTTCTTCTTCAGGTTTTGTATTTTCAGCTACTGGTTTTTCTACCTTAGGCTGTTCTGCTTTTAGCTGCTCAGTTGTTGGTTTCTCTTGAGTAGGTTGTTCTGTTTTAGGCTCTTCTACTTTTGGTGGTGCTGTAACTGATTTTTGGACTACTGATTTTTCTACAGTAACTTCCTTCCCGGCAGGAGACTTGTCTGCCTCCTTTTCTGCTACTTCCGTTGTAGAGGTAGAATCTGCTGGCGTTAAAGATGCTGACTTTCCCTCATTAGTTTCCGCCTCTTTCTTGCCATTAGCGGTAGTTTCACTCTTTTCATTTGAGTTCTTATTTAATGAAGTTTCTTTTTCATCCTGATTTTGAACAACTGTATTATTTAAAAAATCAGTTGTATCAGCTTTAACATGCACTTGACCTAATTGGAAAGTAGTTAAAATCCCAATTGTCAATAGTGAATATTTTGTAGATTTTCTGATATTCATGTTGTATTTCTCCAAGCGCTCATTTAGCAATCATATCTAGTCTGACTGATTATCCTAAGTAAATATTTGATTCTATCCTACATGAGGGTGCAACATACTTATTCTATACAAGAATACAGGTATAAAGGCTTAAAGTCAATAAATTTTAACCAAAATTTTTATTTCTCTAACTAATTCTTTTCTGACAAAATATTTTTCTATACTTCTCGTCTTTTTGATGCTTTCATTCAAAAAGGCCAGGAATGATTTCCTGACCTACTTATCTATAATTAAAATCCTAATTTTTCAAAGACTTCTGAGAAGTTTTGACTAATTGTATCAAGTGACACCTGAACTTCTTCTCGGGTTTGGTTGTTCTTAACGGTCACTTGTCCACTCTCAACTTCACTTTCTCCGAGGGTGATGAGAGTCTTAGCCTCAAAAACGTCAGCTGACTTGAATTGGGCTTTGAGTTTGCGGTTGAGGTAATCACGTTCTGCTTTGAAACCTTGTTGGCGAAGGGCTTGTACCAACTCTAAAGCCTTGATATTTGCTCCTTCGCCAAGAACAGCAATATAGACATCTAGAGCGTTTTCGATAGGGAGATCTACACCTTGCTTTTCAAGGACCAAAAGGAGACGTTCCACACCAAGTCCAAAACCAAAGCCAGCAGTCTCAGGACCACCAAAGTAGGCAACCAGGCCATCATAGCGACCACCTGCACAGACGGTCAATTCATTACCCTCGATTTCTGTGATAAACTCAAAAATCGTATGGTTGTAGTAGTCCAGTCCACGTACCATGTTGCTATCGATGATGTAGGCTACTCCGAGATTCTCCAACATCTGACGAACAGCATCAAAGTGAGCTTGGCTTTCTGCATCCAGGTAATCCAAGATAGATGGTGCATTCTCCACTGCTATCTTGTCTTCTTTTTCCTTAGAGTCCAAAACACGAAGAGGGTTTTCCTCCAAACGACGTTGGCTATCCTTAGACAAGGTCTCCTTGAGCGGTGTTAAGTAGTCAATCAAGGCTTGACGGTAGGCTGCACGGCTCTCAGGATTTCCAAGAGTATTTAGATGCAATTTGACACCTTGAACACCGATTGCTTTCAAGAAGTGGGCTGCCATAGCGATGGTTTCTACATCAGTAGCTGGATTGCTAGAGCCAAAGCACTCCACACCAATCTGGTGGAATTGGCGTAAACGACCTGCTTGTGGACGCTCATAGCGGAACATTGGGCCCATGTAATAGAATTTACTTGGTTTTTGGACTTCTGGTGCGAAGAGTTTGTTTTCCACATAAGAACGAACAACTGGAGCAGTTCCTTCTGGGCGGAGGGTAATATGACGGTCACCCTTGTCGTAAAAATCATACATTTCCTTGGTTACGATATCGGTCGTGTCCCCAACCGAACGACTGATGACTTCATAGTGCTCAAAAATTGGAGTACGTACTTCTGCGTAGTTATAGCGTTTGAAAATTTCACGCGCAAAGCCTTCAACGTACTGCCATTTAGCAGACTCAGCAGGTAAAATATCCTGCGTTCCTTTTGGTTTTTGTAATTTCATAGGAAATCCTCTTTAAAACTTAATAGTCTTATTTTACCATAAATGACGGGATTGGGACAGTGTGAAGAAAACATGGATTTAAAGATTATTTTTGAGATTGAGACTTGTCAGAAGAATAGCTAACAGAGAAAGACCTACAAAAAGCATCCAAGTCAACTGCATATTCCATACGGCTACAAGTGAAAAACAGGCCGTCCCCACTGGTATGGATAGAGTAAACAACAAACCTAAAAAATTACTGGTACGAGAGAGAACCTCTGGAGCAAGATTTTTCATGAGCAGAGCACTAATTTTTGGAGAAATTTTCCCAGAAACATACATGGTAAAAAAGACGAAAAGCATCCCGAGCAAGACTTGGTTTAACAAATTAGATAGACCAACTAGACTGGCTCCTAATGTAACCCACATCATCAATCTAGGCAGAGATTGCTTCCCAAAATAATCATTGCCAGTAAGGCTACTGATGATAACTGCTAATAAGGTAATCAATTGTAAGATAAACAAGGCATCCTTGTAGGAAAAATCCAGTAAGGAATGATTTAAAAGGAAGATGTTATAGATACCACCTAAGGCACCACCCAAAGCATTGATAAGTAAGATAGCAAAGAGCATAAAACCAAAGTTTTTCTGTCCACTGTTAAGAAAAACGAGACGTAGGTTTCGGTAAATCGTTAAAAACTGATCTTTGATCGAAAGCTTCTCATTTTTCAGTGATTTACTATCGACAAGTGGAGTTGATAAGCTTAATTCAGTCCTTCCTAAAAAGAGAATGAGAGCTGACACTAGGAAAAATATGGCATTGATCCCCGCTACGAGCGAAAAGTTCTGTGTTGACACCCCTAATAGCCAAACTCCAAAAGCTTGGCCGCCAATCGCAGAGATGTAGGTAATAAACTGCGAAAAGGAATAGGCCTCCATCAGATCTGGCTCTGCTACTTTTTCTTTAACGAGAGGCATTCGCAAGCCACCAGCAAAATCACTGGCTACATCACTAATGACATTGATGAGGCAAAGGGTCGAAAAGGCAAAGAAACTAGCTTGCTGAACAACTAGGGCTGCTAGAAAAAATAAAATCGCCTGAAATAAACCGACATAGGTCATCCATTTGACCTTGTCCCTCGTGTAATCTGCCCGAATTCCCACAAAAACTGTAAAAAGAGTTGGAAGCATCATCACAACATTCGCTACAGCAACCGCAGACGAGGCCTGTGGTAAGGTCGAAGCGTAGACCACAAACACTAAATTAAAAATGGAAGCTCCAAAAGCATTGAAAAATCGTGATAAGCTCAAGATTCGATAAGCTTGATTTCTTAGTAATAATTTCATATAGATTTCTCTCCCACATACTACTTTTATGGTAGCTCTAGTATAGCATCAAGAATCCCTCGTGAATACTTTTTTGAATATATGCAACAGGCTAAACTGACAACGAAAACGATAGAATTTGTCTAATGCTCATAAATATCTTCACAGTCCTATCGTCTCAATTTAATTTATCTAGTTGCAGATACTCAACATTCTATGAGTTTCTATAATAATCTGCAGATTTGCTACAACCGATCATCTCAAAGATACGGACAGCGTCCTCCATTTTTCTCTGTCCTTCCTCTGCTCTTCCTTGCTTACTATCAAGCAAACCTTCTGCCCATAGGTAGACTATTCGAAAATAGGTTTCATTTTCTTCAAAGAAGTTCTTTTCAATTTGTTTTTTGAAATAAAGGGCATTGGTAAAATCATCAACTTCAATACAGACCATAAAAGCGTTGAGGAGCAAGGTATGCATTATATTTCGATTTTTCCCAACTCCTTGCAAGAAATCTGACTTCCGCAACATTTCTCGAGTATACTTTGTCAAAAGCTGGACTGATAAAAGAGAAGAGCAGGAAGAAAAGAACAACAGTTCATAGAGCCCCCAAATTTCAACAGAAAATAGATAATCATGTAGGACTCTTTCTTCCTCAGAGGTCAATGTAACCGTCTCATCAATGGCTTTCATATAGGATTTTATTAAAATCGCATTGAGAATGTGTTGCTGTCTTTCCTTTGAAAAAGGAAGTTGTTGATATTCTCTCTGGTAGAGAGTACGCAAGGATGTCAAATCTTGAGGGTCGATAGCCTCAAAGATTCTGTTTCTAAATTCAGAATAGGCATCCTGATGAAAACCTCTCGCCAAAAATAAGAGTTCTTCTACGTTAGCATGGATATTCTCTAAAGCAACAAACAACTTTTGAGCAGATATTTCACTTTTACCATTTTCAAAACGTGATAATAAGGATGCTGAAAAACCTCCACCTGTTGCTTTTCTCAAGGAGATTTTTCTAGATTCCCGTAGCTCTTTAAAAACTTTTCCTAAATTCTTCATCCTCTTACCACTCGTCTTTTACTTTTTCCTATTTTACCACATTTCCTAATAAATACTAGTTCCAAACCAGCATTTACAATCTCCCACAAGCATGATAAAATGAAAACCATCAGATATACAAAGGAGAACTTATGAAAAAGAATATTTTTACAACTCTTGTGGCTGCTCTTGTCTACTTTATCTGTATCGGAGTGGGTGTCCTATTGGGCAATCTTGTCGACCATACGGGAAACATGTTTTACGCGCCGGCCTTTGCTGCACTTGTGGGCGGTAGCGTCTATATGGTCCTTTTAGAAAAAGTCCCTCGCTTTGGAGCGATTACTACGATTGGACTTGTTATCTCTCTTTTTTTCCTCGGGAGCAAGCATGGTGCTGGAGCCTTTCTGCCAGGAATCATCTGTGGACTTGTGGCAGATGGCATCGCAAACTTAGGACATTACAAGGATAGGGTCAAGAATCTACTTTCCTTCCTAGTTTTTGCCTTTGGCACTACTGGTCCCATCCTACTTATGTGGTTGGCTCCTCAAGCCTATATGGCTACTCTAGTAGCTCGCGGAAAATCTCAGGACTATATCGACCGCATCATGGTTGCACCTAACACTAGCACCATCCTTCTCTTTATAGCAAGTGTCCTCATCGGTGCTCTACTTGGTTCCCTTATTGGTCAAGCACTGAGTAAGAAATTGGCGCAGAAAATCTGAGCAATAAAAAAAGAGCCATGTGGCTCTTTTTTATTTATGACTTAATTTTTTGGTCAAGAAGTCTCCTAAGAACTGGATGGTGAAGATAATCAAGATAATCACAAGTGTGGCAAGGACTGTCACATCATGATTGAAACGGTTAAATCCATAAGCAATCGCTACGTTACCGATACCACCGGCTCCGACCGCACCGGCCATTGCTGTTTCACCAACAAGTGAAATCAAGGTCACAGTTGTCACACGGATCAAGTCTGGAAGTCCTTCTGATAGGTAAACACCTACGATATCCCAGAAAGTAGCTCCGCTGGCTTGAGCTGCCTCGATGACACCTCCATCAAGCTCTGATAAAACCACTTGCACCTGACGGGCAAAGAAGGCAAAGACTGCAAAAGATAGGGGTACGATAGCTGCATTTGGACCGATACTTGTCCCTACGATTAGATGAGAGAAAGGCGACAATACCGCTAAGAGAATGATAAAGGGCACTGCACGAAAGATTGAGGTAATCTTATCCAAAACCCAAAAGACTAATTTATCTTCTAAGACGCCACCAGGAGCCGTCAGGACAAGGAAAAGTCCTGCAACTAGTCCTAGGAATCCTCCAATGATAAAGGAAAGAACTGTCATATAAAGCGTTAAGTAAATAGCTGTCCCCCAGCCCGCTTGGCCTAACCAGCCCATCTTGTAGACGTTTGGTAAGTATGTTTGAATCAACTCTGCCATCTTACTGTCCTCCCTTCAATACTTTCAACTGTACCCCAGCCTGTCTAATCGCTTCTTGTGCTGCTCCCAGAGAGGCTTTTTCACCTGATAAAACAACAACTAACTCACCCACAGGAGTACCATCCAAAATTTCAATGTTCCCATAGAGAATATTGGCTGTTACTTGATAGTCCTTGTACAATTCATTCAAAAGTGGCTCATCTGTAGAAGCGCCTGCATACTTGAGCTGTACCAAAATGCTGTTTTCAGATAAATGCTCCACGATTTCTTGCTTTTCAATCTTGACCATAGCTTCATCGATTCCTGTCGCTGTTGAGATAAAGTCCTGAGTTAATGGTTGCTTAGGATCTGAGAAGATTTCAAGAACGCTACCTTCTTCAATCAAGCGGCCATCCTGCATGACTGCTACACGATTAGCAATATCTTTGACAATCTGCATCTCATGCGTAATCAAGACAATGGTCAATCCTAGCTTGCGATTCAAATCTTGCAAGAGAGATAAGATTTGTTTCGTCGTCTTAGGGTCTAGGGCAGAAGTTGACTCGTCTGAAATCAAGATTTTTGGATCATTTGCCAAGGCACGCGCAATGGCTACACGCTGTTTTTGCCCACCAGAAAGTTGTGAAGGGTAGCTTTCAGCACGGTTCGCTAAACCAACCAAGTCTAATAACTCAGCTACTTTAGCCTTCTTATCTTTCTCACTGAGTCCAGAGTGTTTGAGGGCAAAGGCTACATTTTCCTCGGCCGTTTTTTGACTCATAAGGTTAAAGTGTTGGAAAATCATCCCAATATCTTGACGCTTACGACGTAATTGCCCGGCAGTTAAGGTTTCTTTACCATCGAAAATCACATCATCATCAATGGTAATTCTACCTGCAGATGGTTTTTGTAAAAGATTAATAACACGCACCAGGGTTGATTTCCCTGCTCCAGAATATCCTACGATTCCGTAGATGTCCCCTTCTTTGATATGAATGGTCACATCCTTGACCGCTGTGATGGTCTTTTTCTTTTGGTGAAAGATTACATCAATCTGATCTAACTTGATAATATCTCTACTCATAGCTTCTAATCAGCTCCTCTACTAATTCAATATGGGTATAATAATCGGCGATTCGCACATTTTCATCTCCACCATGGTCTCGGCTATTGGCATTTCCTAGACCGAAGGCAACCATAGGCACTTCCAAGGCATCAAATACCGTATGCATTGGTCCTGTACCAGCTGTAGTTGGCAAAACTGACACGCCTTGCGGATAGAATTTCTTAGCCAGTTCAATGACGTTGAGAATAGATGGTGCACTCATGTCGCTCCGATAACTGATTTCACCCAAGGTATAATTTAATTCTACCTTATCAAAACCATTTTTGTCTAGTTGTTTCTGAATCTTTTCCAAAACATCGCGTGGATCTAAGCCAGGAACCAAACGAACTTCTAGCTTAGCGCTAGCTTCTGCCGGTAAAATCGTTTTAACCCCTTGACCTTGATAACCTGACTGGATACCCTCGATATTGAGGGCTGGTTCAAAGAAGAAACGTTTTAGAAAGGCTGTACGTTCCTCTTGTAACAGTGGCAATTCCAAGCCATAAATCTGGCTGATTTCCTCTGGGTTGCGTTGAGCGTAGGTCTCAACCAAGGCCAGCTCGCGTTCATTAGGTTCCTGTACATCATCGTACAGACCTTCGACTAAAATACGTCCATCTTCAGCTCGCAAACTAGTCAAAGCTCGAATGAGATACCATGCGGCCGACTCCACAACACCACCATAACTAGAATGAATGTCCACATCCGCACTCTTAATCTTGGCATCAAAGGTTACAATTCCTTTGTTCCCGCCAGAAATTTCTAGTTGTTCCAAAGCATTTTTGGTTCCTTGCTCCCAAACCAATAAATCTGCGCCGCGGAGCTTATCCGCATGTTTTTCCAAATACTTATCCAAATCTGTCGAAGCAGACTCCTCTGCCCCTTCCATAATAAAGCTGATATTGACAGGCAGGTCATCGTGATGCTGCATATATTTTCTAAGGGCACTCAAGCGAGCAGTAATATGTCCCTTGTCATCATCAACCCCGCGTCCATACATGATGCCATCACGCACAGAAAGCGTAAATGGATCCTCTGTCCAGACTTGGTCGCCGTCCGCAGGTACTGTGTCATAGTGGTTGTAGAAAATGATAGTCTTGGCATCTGGTCGTGAACTTTTGAAATGTGCCATGACAAAGGGTGCTGTATAGCTCTCGTCAATCTCGACTTCCGCCCCTACACGTTTAAAAATCTCACCTAGATAACGAGCCACCTCTTTCAGGCCGACTTGTTGGGCAAAGACTGATTTTTTAGAAATCAAGGTACGCAAAACTTCAAAGTAATGCTGTGCTACATGATCCTTCTCAAACTTTTCAATTTGTTCTTCTTGACTAGGGAAAATCATTTTCTCTCTACCTTTCTACTAGGACTTGTACCTTTAGAGTCAATACAAGTGGAGTTCATTTGCTTTAGCTCTATACAAAAGCAAGAGGTGGAAAATATCTCTCCCACCTCCCTGTGTTTATTACCAAACTGGTTGATCCAAGCCATCTGAAGTTTCTTCGATGACTTTTTTCACTTCGTCAGTATGGTAAGCTGCGATAATTTTCTTGATGGCATCAGCTTTAGGTGATGATTCCCAATCTTTTTTCGCAACGATAATGTTGTACCATTGTTTTGAGTTTTCGTCAGCTTGCTCTTTAAAGAGTGCTTTCTTGTAGTCCAATTTTGCTTCTGTAACAAAAGTGTTGTTAACAACAGCGGCATCAACTGATGTCAAGGCACGAGCTGTTTGGCTAGCATCCAATTCAGTGATTTTCAAGTTCTTAGGATTTTCTTTGACATTTGCGACAGTAGCAAGTTCAGTACCTGAAACATCCAATTTAATCAAACCAGCTGATTGAAGAAGGTAAAGGGCACGACTTTCGTTAGTTGCATCGTTTGGAATAGCGATTTCACCGTTATTTGGGATTTCTTCCACTTTAGTGTACTTGTTTTCTTCCCCGTTTTTACCTGAGTAAAGGCGGATTGGTGAGATATAAGTATCTGCAATCGCTACAAGATCTTTACCGTTTTCTTTGTTCCAGTTGTTCAAGAAGTTATAGTGTTGGAAAGCGTTCAAGTCTACTTCACCATCAGCAGTTGCCCTGTTTGGTTGAGAGTAGTCTGTAAACTCAGTAAATTCCAATTTGATTCCGTCTTTTTTAACCAATTCTTGGACTTTGTCCCAACGTGCTTCTTCAGAACCACTACGGTTTACTGTTGCGATTTTGACAGTTGTTGCATTGTCTGCTTTCTTGTCTGAATTTCCGCAAGCTGCAAGAGTCAAGCCTGCTACTGTAGCAATCGCTGCTACGCTTAACCATTTTTTGATTTTCATGATTCTTTCTCCTTTAAAAATAATACCGTAATAGTATCTCATACTTTATTTGATTTCGCAAATTGTTATTAGATAGACAGACATATAGTTTGAAACTATATGCCTAAAAACTGTAAAATCATCCACCTACCAGAGAATGGATGACTTACAAGCTTATTTAATATCAGCTTCTGCTGGTAGGTAAGAACCACCAAAGAACTGTTGAGATAATTTTTCAAGTGTGCCGTCTTTGTAGAGTTCTTGGATGCGTTTGTCTACAAATGATTTCAACTCATCTTGACCTTTTGCAAGAAGTGGATATACGTAAGGTTGTTGGTCGCTTGGAAGTTCGATAACTTTCAAGTTATCCAAACCTTGGTCCTTGATGACTGTCTCTACACCGATTTTATCAAAAATCTTGTAGTCAAATCGGCCATCACTCAAACGTACCATGATTTGTTGGAAGTCCCCTTTAACGTAGTTAAGGATAGTTGGGTTATCTGAGTGTTGTTTGTTGTAGTCTTCTAGCTGTTTAGCAGATGTTGTTCCTTGAACAACTTCTGTTGATTTTCCACCGATATCATCAAGTGATTTGATGCTGTTGTCATCTTTTTTCACTACAAGAACGTTAGGGTTTTTAGCAGTTGGAGCTGCATAAAGGTATTTTTCAGCACGTTCTTTAGTGTAGCTGATGTTGCTAACAGCCATTTGGTAACGATCAGCATCAAGTCCTGCAAAAACACCTGACCACTCTGTCTTCTCAAACTTGACAGTATACTTGTCAGAATCTTTAAAGATAGCGCGAACCACTTCAATCTCGTAACCAGTCAATTCGCCATTTTCTTCATAGTTGAATGGTTTTGGTGTAGCATTGGTTACAACGATAATTTCTTTTTTACTAGATGTTGCTTCACCAGATGCAGCATCTTTCTTTTCACCGCCTGAGCAAGCTACCAATACACCTGCGGCTACAAGCCCTAGAGCAGCAAGTGATGAATATTTAATAATTTTCTTCATAATATTTCCTCCAAAATAGAATATAGTCTTATCTTAACAGAAAAAAAGCAATTACGCTATTATATGATTTCTATCTTTGCCATAAGTTTTCTTTATAGCTGATTTAAAAGACAAGACGCAAGATAGCAATCAAGACAACTCCAAAAAGAACAGTGCCAACCAGATTGCGGTAACGAAAGGCGACAAAGCCTGTTGGAAAAACTGCTAAAAAGTCCAACCACTTTATCTGTGGGAAACTTCCAACTTTTCCTGTCACTACACTTGAAAGAATCAAGGCGAAGATAATAGAGACAGGTAAAAATTTCAAAAAACGCTCTACGATTGCTGGCAATCCTTTGTACTTAGCAAGGATAAAAGGAATCATTCTCGGAATCCAAGTCACCAAGCCAGAAAAGACGATTGCCATTAAAATATACTTACTGACCATCCAAAATCACCCCCATTGTACAACCCAACAAGGTCGCAAATAGGACAGCTAGCGACTGAGACACTACTGTCAAGAGCACAAAAAAGAAAAGGGCAACAATTCCTAAAATGATGAAGAGATTGCGTAAGGGAATCCGTTTTTGCATAATTTGAAACTGGGAAGTGAAAATCCCGATAAACATTCCCACTAGGGCAAAATCTAGACCAAAAACTTCCGGATTTGGCAAAAGGCCACCTAGAGCAGTTCCGACAACTGTTCCCAAAAACCAAGAAATATAGCTATTGAGATTGTTTCCATGCATCCACATAGGGTTGACCTTATCCGTATGAACTAGCTCTCCCATCAAGACCCCATAAGTCTCATCGGTCAAGAGACTGGACATTCCGATATTATGCCATAAGCTAGTATGACGGAAATAGGTCGACGCATGCAAACTCAGCAAGAAGAGACGCAAATTAATCAAAAAGACCGTCATAGCAATGGCTGCCACAGGAGCTTGAACTGCTATCAAGGCTATCATGGCAAACTGAGCACTCCCAGCATAGACAAAGAGGCTCATCAAGCCCATCTCTACAGGGGTTACATAAGGGGAACCGATAATGCCACAAGCAAGACCAATGCTAACATAGCCCAGAGCCGTTGGCACCGCAGCCTGCACACCATCCCAAAATCCTTTTTCTTTCATAAACCTCCTCACTATTCATTCCTTCATCAACTGCTTTCCAGACAGTCACAGCAAAAATTATTATAACACATTCAAAGAGGAGAAAACAGTCTGGAATTTGAAACTAATAGCAAGTATCAGCACCTGAACAGTATGGTTCATTATGGATACATGAGAAATTGATCAATTCGAATTCTATACTTATAGCCTTCATTTTTTTCAGTATATTCATTTTCTATCGGGTAGACATCAATCCAGAGTTCTCTCCTTTCTCCTCTCAATTTGACTTTATAGCGATAGCCATCATCGTATAATCCTACTGTCTCGGTAGTTACGGATTTGAAAGTCGGAAGAGCTTCAATTTCTTTTTTTATAGTCTGGGATAAATTGTAGAGCGCTACTTGTTGCTCCATTTTTGAAGCTACAGGAATATGAACTGTCACTTCTTCCAAGCGATGTGATTTTGAAAATGTGAAATCTGCTCGACCTGTATAACCATTCAATGCAATATTTTCGTAATGATAGAAAAGCCGGCCTGTTTTATAGAAATAAGGATCCCTTGCATGCCATGTATCGTGATAACCCATTGCAGTTTCTTCCTCCACTTTATCAGCTTCTTCAAATACTTCCTCAAAAGATTTTGTGGACATATTGAAAAAAAGTGAATCAAACAGGACCAGTTGAGTCTTTTTAAAATTCTGGCAAGCTATCAGAGACAGCAACAATACCCCTAAGGAAAGTACAATTCTAATTGTTTTTTTAAATCTCATATTTCTACTATACTAAAAAACTCGCGCATTTGTCCAAGATAAAAGAGTTAACGCTGAGCTAACTCTTCATTCCATGGTATCAAAGGCAAGACTTGGTTTGGCATTGAGGTCCAAGTCTGCAAAGTTTTCTTTGTTCCACTCGCTGACACTGGCATAGGCAATCATACCTGCATTGTCTCCACAGAGACGCAGGGGTGGAATAATGACCTTGACATCAGTGATTTCAGCTGCTAAGCGTTCTCTGAGACCTTTATTGGCAGCCACACCACCAGCCACAACTAAGGTTTTAACAGGATATTTTTCTAAGGCCTTCTTGGTTTTTACCATGAGAATATCCATGACAGCTGCTTGGAAGGAAGCACACAAATCCTCTGTAGACAAGCTTTCTCCCTTTTGCTCAGCATTGTGATGCAGATTGATAAAGGAAGATTTCAAACCTGAGAATGAGAACTCCAGATTGTCTTCCTTAATCATGGCACGAGGGAAATCATACACATCCTGACCTTTATGAGCCAATTCGTCAATCTCACGACCTGCTGGATAGGTCAAGCCCATGACACGACCGACCTTATCATAGGCCTCACCAACTGCATCATCTCGGGTTTCGCCAACAATCTTGTAATCACCAGCCTCAGACACATAGACCAACTCTGTGTGTCCACCGCTGACTAGAAGGGCTAGCAAAGGAAACTCCAAGGGTTCCACACTTTGAGCTGCCATGAGGTGACCAGCCATGTGATTCACAGGAATCAGAGGAAGTCCATGAGCCCAAGCAAAGGCCTTAGCAGCTGACAAGCCAACCAGCAAGGCTCCGACCAAGCCTGGTCCGTAGGTAACCGCAACAGCTGTCACATCCTCTTCGGTAATCCCTGCTTCTGCTAACGCCTCCTCGATACAGGCTGTAATGACTTCGACATGGTGACGACTGGCTACTTCTGGCACTACTCCACCAAAACGTTTGTGACTCTCAATTTGACTAGCAATGACATTGGACAAGAGCTCGTCATCGTTTTTCAGTACGGCGACACTGGTCTCATCACAGGATGTCTCAAATGCTAAAATATATCTATCCTTCATCTATTTCTCTCTTCATGATGATGGCGTCCTCGACCGGATCATGGTAATAAGCCTTTCTCTCAGCGATGACCGCCATCTTTTCTTTCTTGTAAAATGCTTGCGCTCTGTGATTTGACTTTCTGACTTCGAGGAAAACTTCCTTGTCTGTCGGTAATTGAGCAAACAAGGCTGATGCAACCTTCTGACCTTGATAGGCTCCTTTTACAGCGATTTGCAGGACTTCTGCTTCAAAAAGATTTTCCTGCACGGTTAGAAAGCCAATCACTTCTGCCCCATCATAAGCTAGAGCATACCAGATTTGGTTTTGAGACAAATCCGCTTGGATTTGTTCCAGAGTCCAAGGGCTGACTGGGTAAACAGCTGCCATAACCGCATAGATGGCTTGAGCCAAGTTAGGCTGTTTTTGAATTCGTTTAATTTCTATCATAGGCGCTTAATGTAAGACTCGCCAGACTCAGTATGGCTCTTGAGCCAATTTTCCTCAGCTTCGACACGCTTGAGGTAATTCGGTACAAAATCGTGCAAAGAGTCTGCTTCCTTGTCCCAAGCCCAGAGGGCTAGATTGGCTGCATTTGGCAAAGTTTCTTGGTAGTTAGCCTGTGGTAATTGCTCTTGAATCTGCTCGACAAAGGCACCCACTTCACCAACAAAGGTTACCTGCTCGGCATCCTTGATTTGCTCTAGGACCTCCTCAAAAGACAAGTGAGCCTCGGGAAATACAGGCTGGGCATTTTCATAAAATCCTGCATAAACATTGTTGCGACGCGCATCCATCAGAGGAACCACCAAACCTTGCTGCTGGCTTGGTACCAGAGCTAAAAGGCTAGACATCCCGACTAACTCAATGTTTAGGGTATGAGCCAAGGTCTTGGCAGTTGCTACTGCGATTCGCAAGCCAGTATAACTACCAGGCCCTTCAGCCACCACGATTCGATCCAAATCCTTAGGTGTCCAATCCAAACTTGCCATTAAGAAATCAATAGCAGGCATGAGGGTAATACTGTGATTTTTCTTGATATTAATCGTGGTCTCAGCAAGAGGCTGCTTGTCCTCTAAAATAGCTAGAGAAAGAGCCTTGCTGGACGTATCAAAAGCTAATACTTTCATAACACATTCCTATCTTTTTGTCTGTTTACTATTATACTACAAAAGACTTCGCATGGGAATTTTCTTTGTGTCAAAGAAAGAATAGGCCTTCCGCAAGGCCCTATTCACAAGCCATACTCATTCTGATTCACTCTATTTTTCAAGTCTTTTCACAAGTTTCACTTTCCCATTTCCCTCTTTTACTAATTCACCTTTTTATGTTATAATTGAAGTAATTGTAACGAATCAAGGTCAATCTAGACACAAAAAATCAGATGGAAGCAATCAGCCGCCTAACGGATAATGTTGAATAAAAAATGACCTGAAAACAGAAAGGAAACACATGATTTACAAAGTTTTTTATCAAGAAACAAAAGACCGTAGCCCACGACGTGAAACTACACGCTCACTTTACCTGGACATTGATGCAAGCTCTGAACTTGAGGGACGTATCATTGCTCGTCAACTCGTCGAAGAAAATCGCCCAGAATATAATATCGAATACATCGAACTTTTAACTGACAAATTGTTAGACTATGAAAAAGAAACGGGTGTATTTGAAGTTACGGAGTTCTAATATGACTTATACTCTTAAACCAGAAGAAGTCGGCGTTTTTGCCATCGGTGGTCTAGGAGAAATCGGGAAAAACACATACGGAATTGAATACCAAGATGAGATTATCATTGTCGATGCAGGGATTAAATTCCCAGAAGATGACCTACTTGGTATCGACTATGTAATTCCCGACTATTCTTATATTGTGGACAATATCGACCGTGTTAAGGCTGTCTTGATTACACACGGGCACGAAGATCATATCGGAGGAATTCCTTTCCTTCTCAAGCAAGCAAATGTCCCTATTTATGCAGGACCACTTGCTCTTGCTCTCATTCGTGGAAAACTCGAAGAACACGGACTTTTACGCAACGCTAAACTTTACGAAATCAATCACAACACTGAGTTGACCTTTAAACATCTCAAGGCAACTTTCTTTAAAACAACTCACTCGATTCCAGAGCCTTTGGGGATCGTCATCCATACGCCTCAAGGGAAAATCGTCTGTACAGGTGACTTCAAGTTCGACTTTACTCCCGTTGGAGATCCTGCGGACTTGCACCGTATGGCAGCCCTAGGAGAAGACGGTGTGCTTTGCTTACTATCTGACTCAACAAATGCTGAAGTCCCAACCTTTACCAACTCTGAAAAAGTCGTTGGTCAGTCGATTATGAAGATTATCCAAGGTATTGAAGGACGCATTATCTTTGCATCTTTTGCCTCAAATATCTTCCGTCTTCAACAGGCGACAGAAGCCGCTGTTAAGACTGGACGCAAGATTGCTGTCTTTGGTCGTTCTATGGAAAAAGCTATCGTCAACGGGATTGAGCTTGGCTACATAAAGGCACCTAAAGGAACCTTTATCGAACCAAATGAAATTAAAGACTATCCTGCAGGCGAAATCCTTATCCTTTGTACGGGTAGTCAAGGTGAGCCTATGGCAGCTCTCTCTCGTATTGCTAATGGAACCCACCGTCAGGTGCAACTCCAACCAGGAGATACGGTCATCTTCTCTTCTAGCCCAATCCCTGGAAATACTACGAGCGTTAACAAACTGATCAATACTATTACTGAGGCTGGCGTGGAAGTCATCCACGGTAAAGTCAACAATATTCACACATCTGGGCACGGTGGTCAGCAAGAACAAAAACTCATGCTTCGCCTGATCAAACCTAAATATTTCATGCCTGTTCACGGTGAATACCGTATGCAAAAAGTTCATGCTGGACTGGCTGTCGATACCGGTGTAGAGAAGGACAATATCTTTATCATGAGTAACGGGGATGTCCTTGCTCTTACAGCCAACTCTGCTCGTATCGCAGGTCATTTCAATGCTCAAGACATTTATGTCGATGGTAATCGTATTGGTGAAATTGGTGCCGCTGTCCTTAAAGACAGACGAGACTTGTCGGAAGATGGTGTTGTTGTCGCAGTTGCAACTGTCGACTTCAAATCTCAAATGATCATCTCTGGACCAGACATTTTGAGTCGCGGTTTCGTCTATATGCGTGAATCAGGAGATTTGATTCGTCAAAGCCAACGCATTCTTTTCAACGCTATTCGTATCGCTTTGAAAAACAAGGATGCTACTGTGCAATCCATTAACGGTGCTATTGTCAATGCCATTCGCCCCTTCTTGTATGAGAATACGGAACGTGAGCCTATCATCATACCAATGGTACTCACACCCGATGAAGAAGAATAACAAAAAGTTGGAGTCTAACGACTCCAACTTTTTTATTTTACAATAACCTCATAGCGTGTTTTGCTTGTAAAAGATTGCCCTGCTTTGAGAATCACTTGATCTTTGAAATCGCTGTGGATAGCGTCTGGCAAGGCTTGTGCTTCAAGAGCAACTCCATTGTGCTGTAGCATTGGTTGACCAGCGATGATGACACTCTCATCCACAAAGTTTGCAGTATAAACGACCAGACAAGGAGCTTGCGTTTTAAAGAATAAAAGGCGACCAGATTCTGGGTCATAAAGAGAACCCGCACGATCAAACCCTCGTGAAAGAGCAAACGGATGATCTAGCCCTGATACAAGTTGAATTTGCTCATCTTTGTCTGCAAAAATATCTTTCAATAAAGCTCCATTAGCAATCTGTTGAACGACATGACGACTCGCATCTGGAGTTTTCTCAGGAACTCCATCGGCTGCGATTGGATAAATGCCTTCTGTATTTAATTGAAAGACATGATGATCAACTGTCTTTGTGAAATCCCCAGAGAGATTGAAATAGCTGTGGTTGGTTGGATTGACCAAGGTATCTTGATCCGTTGTTACCTTGTAGTGAATCTCATAGGCACCTCTTTCTTCCAATTGATAGCTAATCCAAATCTTCAGATTGCCAGGAAAACCGCCTGTCCCATCTGCTCGTTCTGTATAAAGGGTCAAGCCATGGTCGCTCACTTCGACCAACTCAAACAGGCTAGAATCCCAGCCGGTCGAACCACTGTGGTTGCAGTTGCTTTCATTATTAACTTCTAAGTTATAGATTTGTCCGTTTAAGTCAAAGCTAGCTTCAGCAATGCGGCCTGCCACAGGACCAACACTTGCACCGTGTTTAGGAGTATTTCCTACATAACTGGCAAATTCATCAAAACCTAGAATAACATTAGCGAAATGTCCCTTCTTATCAGGAGTGACATAACGTAAAATAGTGGCACCGTAATTCATAACTTCTAGTTGATAACCAGCATCTGTTTCAAAGTGATAAGCTATCACATCCTGACCCTTAACATGCCCAAATATCCGCTCTGTGTAGGTCTTCATCTTATCTCCTTATTTTTTAAATTCGTGAATAATGACGCCTTGTACCACTCGGTTAACAGTTCCTGTAGGAGAAGGTGTGTCTGGTTTATTTTTCACCTTAAGTGAAGTCAAAAGTGCAAAAAGCTGACCGTAAACAATATATGGGAAAACGCGGTAAATGTCCGTCAAGACACCACCACAGCCAAGCACGACTTCCTTGACATTTTCTAGATCAAAGGCTTGATCACTCAAGAGAACAACGCGACGAGCAATTTTATCTCCTGCAACTTCACGCACAAGGTCAAGATCATATTGGCGCGTGTAATCTCTAGTTGATCCAAATATCAAAACAATTGTCTGATCATTGATCAAAGATTTTGGACCATGACGGAAACCAACTGGACTTTCATACATAGTTGCGACTTGTCCCGCTGTCAATTCCAAAATTTTAAGTTGAGCTTCATGTGAAAGGCCAAAGAAAGGACCCGCGCCAAGATAGATGACACGATTAAAGTCTAAATCTACCAATTCTTTCACATCGGCTACATTGTCAAGTACTTTACGAGCCAAACGAACCAAGACTTCAAAACGTTCTGCTTTGATAGCAAATTCTGTTGGGTCAAAGACCAAGAGAGCTGTCAACATCATGGAAGTAAAACTAGAAGTCATGGCAAAGCCTGCGTCGTTAGAAGGCGCCGGTTGCAAAAGCAAGAGGTTGCGGTCATCACCATGTGCTTGGAGGGCTAGTTTCCCTTCAGCCGCACATGTGATGGTCACCTGATAAAGATCATCAACCAAAGATTTAGCTAAATCAACAGTTGCCACACTTTCAGGTGAATTCCCACTACGAGCAAAAGAAACTAAAATCGTCGCCACATCTTTTTTCAGATAAATCTGTGGATTAGCCACAATGTCAGTTGTCGCAATCGCATTAAAGTTCCATTTACGTTCATCATAGACTTCCTTAAAGTAAGGCACCAAGGTGTCTCCCACATAGGCTGATGTCCCAGCACCCGTCAAGATAACTTTGATATAGTCATGCTTTTCTGCAATTCCTTGCAAGAAGGCTGCGATTTCTTCACGCTTTTCTGTATAAGTTTGGAAAGCATCTTCCCACACATCTGGTTGTTGATAAATTTCACGTGTCGTGATTTCAGCACCCAGCTTGATCAAATCTTCCTTTGTATAATTTAGCATAAGGTTCCTTTCTTTCATTCTCTTTTTCTTATTCAAAATATGGGAATAGGAGTCTTTCCCATTCCCATCTCTATTTTACCAAATTTGTTTCAACAGTTTGTTTGGTGACAATGGTTTAGCAATTTCACGCTGTCACATCTTATTCATCTTCATCGTCATCAAAGCTCGCTAATAGGTCATTGACTTTCACGATGCTTTCTGCAGCACGACTCTGGTAATGAGCCTCTGCACCTGTTAGATTAGCATTGATAAATTCAATCACCATTGGTAGATTCATACCTGCGTACAACTCGATATCTCTGCCTTCCATGATGAGTCGACTCACAACGTTACAAGGCGTGCCTCCTAGGAGATCTGCAAACACAACGAAATCAGATAACTTTTCTATAGTCGCTTCAAACTTGGAAGCAAAATCTTCTGGCCCATCTTCTGGAAGCAGAGCGACTGTATAGATATTGTCTTGTGGGCCCATAATCATTTCTGTACTACCTTTAAGTTCCTCACAAAAATGACCATGACTCACTAATACTAATGATTTAACCATAAAACTTATTTAGGTCCCATTCCAAGTGCGAAATGACCAAAGGCAGATAAAGCCAAAGCAAGCACGATGATGATACCGATAGCTTTTGTAGAGTTCATGCCTTTCTTACCAAGCAACCAGAAGATAAAGGCAGTGAAGATCGCTGGAAGCAAGCGTGGGAAGATTGAGTTCAAGATATCTTGGAAGTCAATCATCTTTTCACCGATTGGCATTTTATAAGAAATATCGAAGTTAATCATTGTTGCTACAAGAGCACCCATCATGAAGACACCAAGTACAGATGCAGCTTCAATCAAAGCTGTCAAAGTGCTTTGCATGTTGTTAATAAGGTTAACCCCTTCTTTGTAGGCAAATTCCAACTGTTTCCAACGGAAGATGTCATACGCTACTGCAACTGCGATCCAAAGGAAGATACCCCAAGGCTGACCAGCAATCGCCATAGTTGCTGCGATAGAACCCATGATAGCAGGAACCAATGAACCAAAGATTGTATCTCCAAGAGGAGCGAATGGTCCCATCAAACCTGTCTTGATACCGTTAACCGCATCTTTTGAACCAACGCCATCTTTTTCTTCCATGGCAAGGTCAAAACCAGCGATGATTGTATGGAAGAATGGTGAAGTGTTGAAGAATTGAGTATGAACTTTCATCATTTCTTTCAACTCAGGAGTTCCATCTCCATACATTTTACGCAATTGAGGCAAGATCATGTAAAGATAACCTGATGCTTGCATCCGTTCATAGTTCCATCCTAATTGGAAAGTGAACAAGCTACGTTTGTTAATTTGATTAAAATCTTCTTTTGTTAATTTGTAATTAGAATTCGTCATCTTCAATTTCCCCACTTTCTGATGGTGTAGAAGGTGCTGCTACAGCTACTTTCTGGCTATTCTTGAAATGAAGAACTGCAAGGAAGATACCTATGATAGAAATACCAATCATAGACAATCCTTTGAAGTTATTTACAAAGCCAAGTTTTTCAGCGACATCAGCAGGAAGAGTACCTACGATACCCGCAACTGCTCCACCAATACCTGTTACATATGAGTAAAGAACAGTCAACATAGCTGTCAAACCAAATCCCAAAGCAAGGTAGTGAAGGTTCCGTCTAACTGGAAGATAACGAAGCAAGATTGCAAATCCAAGACCTGGAAGCATACGACCTGCAAGTGTCAAACCATCTGCCACCCATTGGTATTGTTTCACTAAATCTACAACTGATTGTACAAATTCGCCACCAAAAGCAAGGGCGAAGAAGACTGGAAGGGCACGAGAGAGAGCCCATGGAATAGCACCAAGAAGATAGTTGCGTTCGATTCCTTTGTAGTCAAAGCGTTCGATTGCAGCATCCACACGGTGAGCGAAGAATGTTGTGGTCATACGACCCAATACATCAAAGTAAGTTAAAAGTGCAGCTACCGGTACAGCAATCGTAGTAATCGCAAGCGCTGTATCAATTCCTTGAGAAACAGAGAAGGCTGTTGCAAGGACGGCACCAGAAGTTGCGTCGATACGAGAAGCACCACCGAAGGTACCAACCCCAAGAACGAACAATTGCAAGCTACCACCGATAAACAAACCAGTTGCCAAATCTCCCATGACCAAACCAGTGATAAAACCAGCAAATACAGGGGAACCTGCAGATGAAACGATTGTCAACTCATCACAGATTTGATAAGCTGAGTACAAAGTGAGAAGTAAAATTTGCCACCATTGTATCATAACAATGACCTCCTAAAAATTTTTCCTATTTTAATAAACTCAAAAAGTCTGATACTGGATCGTTGGGAACCATTTGAGCGGTTAATTTAACACCTTTTTCTGCGAGTTTGTGGAAATCTTCCACATCCTTGTCTACTACGTTGATTGAACGTGTGATCGAACGTGTTTCAGGTGTCTGAGACATATTTCCAACATTGAGTGTTTCAAGTGGAACACCTGCTTCAACCAAACCAAGGAAGCGGTCTGGCTTACGAGCTACGATAAATAGACGTTGACTATCGTATTTCCCAGCAAGAATATTTGCTGCAGCTTTTTCGATTGGCAGAATACTCAATTTCACACCTGGTGGTGTTGCAAGTTTTAAGCCACTTTTTTCAACATCATTATTGACAACGTCATTATCTACAACCATAATCCGTGAAACATTTAGTTTAGCAGTCCAAAGATTGGCTACTTGTCCGTGGATCAAACGTCCATCAATACGGCATCCTACGATTGTCATAAGTTTTCCCCCTTTATGTCTTTTTGTGTAGGTTTATCAGTTAAATGTATGTGTTCTTTATAATTTCCTTCTGTTTCAAATACGATAATACGATTCGCACCTGTGTGAAGATAACTATGAGGAATATAAAGTGATAAGATTGGTCCGACATTCCAGAAACGTCCCAGTGGATGGCCATTAACGAAGGCCACGCCTTTCCCAAACTCAGTTAGATCCAAGTAAGTATCCTTCGGCTCTTTTATGTCAAAGTCATAAGCATAAAAGGCAGGTTGTCCTTCTGTCCATCCCTTTGAAAAATCAATGTTCTCAGGATGATCGAGTGGAAGTGGATATTGTTTCCAATCAGTCAAGAAATGTAAGTCCTTGCAGACACCTGTACGGATTCCCTTTCGCTGCGTGTCTGCTAGGAATTTATGCCCATAATTGACACGCCCCATATTTTCAATCAGGATATCAATATTAGAGAGCGCTTTCTTTTTTCCTTGACAAAAGATATCTTCACCGATTTCTGTCTGGTACTGAGTTGCAATCCATCTTCCGTCAACATAGAGCTGAGCTCTATCACGACCATCAATGATTCGAATCCGTTCTTCATCTGCATCCCAACTAGCTTTTGTACGATAGAGTAGGTAGCCATAACTTTGGCCTAACTCTTCCATTTTCTTAGGATAGAGACTTTCTATTGGACTTGATAGACTATCTAAGGTTGCAAATAAGGAAACTTTTTCAGCCAGAGGTATCGCTTCTACTTTGGTACTTTCCTTGTAGAGTGGTTCTAGCTGTGGATACTCAGGAAAGTGAGTCGCCATCATTTCTTTCACTGCCAAGTATTTGGCTGTTGGATTTCCCGCTTCATCGAGTAGAGCATCATAATCATAAGATGTGACCTGTGGTAAATCCAGAGTGCCTCTAGCGGAGCAACCGTTCATAAAGCCAAAGTTTGTACCACCGTGGAACATGTAAAGGTTAATAGAGCCCTGCTCTATAACCTCGCGAACGGCATCTGCCAGTTCTTTGGGATCACGTTTGATAATCGGTTCTTTCCAACGGTTAAACCAGCCGTCCCAAAACTCCATACACATGAGCGGCCATTTCTTGCCGTGCTCATCTAAGAACTCTTGCATCTGTGAGAAATTATAAGCAGCTTTGGAGCCAAAATTCCCAGTCACAAAGAGATCATCCTCAATCAAGGTTCCAGCTTTAAGAGTAGCTCGCCATGGACCATCTGATGTAAAGAGCAGACAAGTAGCACCACGCTCTTCCATCAAACGACGAATCGCTCTCAGGTAAGCCTTATCTTCGCCATAGGATCCATACTCATTTTCGACTTGCATCATGAGAATGTTTCCACCGTTTTCCAATAATCTCGGAACTAAACGTGGAAACAACTGATCATAGTAGCGGCCAACCATTTCAATAAAAGCTGGGTCAGACGATCGAATTCTCATATTCTTGGTCAAAAGCCATGCAGGTAAACCACCGAATTCCCACTCTGCACAGATAAATGGAGAAGGACGTACAATAGCATATAAGCCCAGATCTTGTGCAATTTGTAGAAATCTCTCTAAATCAAGATTACCTTCAAAGTTAAATTTTCCTTCAGTAGGTTCATGCATGTTCCAAGCTACATAAGTCTCAACTGTGTTAAAACCTAAAGCTTTGAGATTATACAATGAATGATGCCAATCTTCCTCAGGAATTCTAAAATAGTGAATGGCACCAGACAAAATCTTGAATGGTTTTCCATCCAGATAGAATTCATCTTTAATTTTAAACCTAGCCATTCTTCCTCCCTTAAAAACGAAAGAGTTTGCGCTTTCATGTATTGTTATATCAACTATAAACTAATATTGACTTAATGTCAATACTTTTTGAATTTTTCTTTTAAATTTTTCTATTTTTTCTGAATATTTTCTTAAAATTGTCTCAAAATCTATAAAACTCGCATTTTAAATACCTGGAAAATATAAAATAAAACATAAATTATTTGCACATACTCTAATTTCTTATATCCAATATTATAATTTTTTATCGCTTTTCTACTCTTTTTTTCGATTTTATGTTAGAATCATAAGTGGAGAAGGAAAAAATGAGGTGAAAATATGGCAATTCCAAAGTATCAATACATTAAAGATGAATTAAAAAATAAGATTATTTCTGGCCAATTTGCTAGCGGAGACAAGTTCTACACTGAAGCAGAATTAATTTCCATGTATGATGTTAGTTCCATCACAGTGGTTCGTGCCTTAAATGACCTTGCTAAAGATGGTTACATTGTTCGCCAACAAGGTAAAGGAACTTTCGTAGCACGTGCCCGTAAGCATAAACTCGTTGAATTTTCTGATGTAGAAATCTTCGAAACTAAAGATGATAAGGTAACCGTTCTTTCCATCGAACGTGGGAACGATTTTAAATATCTAGAAAAGCTTGGTCTACGCAACGATCAATTCTATTACAAGATTGAACGTGTTCGCGAAACCAATGGTGTCACCTATATCTATCACAGTTCGTATATCCCTGAGCAATATATCAATGCCAACTATCCAAATCCTGAATACTATAGCTCTATCTATAATCGTTTCAAATTGGATTACCACATTCACATGAATGACGAGCATTTTGAAGAAATTAATGAAATTGTATTCCCAACTCCAGAACATGCCGCTTCTGTCCTAGGAATCGACACTCAATTCCCAACTGTACTACAAACTAAGACAACGAAACTTGAAGCAACTGGCCAAGTTTTGGAATACATCGAAACTTACAAACGTTCTGATTTCTACAAAATCAAATTCATTTCTTGTGATCGAGATCACTAATAAATAAAAATCTGAGGCAATGTTGCCCCAGATTTTTTAATTTTATTGAGATCGTCAATATAGAAAATAGTAAAAAAGCGAGACTCTCATCTCGCTTTTTTACCGTTTTAATCCCCAAGTCCAATTCGTTCAAAGATTTCATCCACCCGTTTAGTGTAGTAAGTTGGGTTGAAGATTTCGTCGATTTCTTCTTGAGTGAGGCGTGAAGTCACTTCTGGATCAGCTTCAAGAAGTGGCTTGAAGTCAACTTGGTTATCCCATGATTGGGCAGTCTTCGGTTGAACAAGGTCGTAAGCTTGCTCACGCGTCATGCCTTTTTCAATCAAAGTCAACATGGCACGTTGACTGAATATCAAACCAAATGTAGAGTTCATGTTGCGTTTCATGTTTTCTGGGAAGACTGTCAAGTTCTTAACTATGTTTCCAAAACGGTTAAGCATGTAGTCAATCAAGATGGTTGTATCTGGTGTGATGATACGCTCAGCTGATGAGTGAGAGATATCACGTTCATGCCAGAGTGACACATTTTCATAAGCTGTCACCATGTGACCACGGATGACACGCGCCAAACCTGTCATGTTTTCAGAACCAATAGGATTACGCTTGTGAGGCATTGCTGAAGACCCTTTTTGCCCCTTCGCAAAGAACTCCTCCACTTCACGTTGTTCTGATTTTTGAAGACCACGAATTTCAGTTGCCATACGCTCGATAGATGTTGCGATGCTCGCAAGAACTGCAAAGTACTCAGCGTGAAGGTCACGAGGGAGAACCTGTGTAGAGATTTCTTGAGCACGGATACCCAATTTATCGCAGACGTATTTTTCAACGAATGGTGGGATGTTGGCAAAGTTACCAACCGCACCAGAAATCTTACCAGCTTCCACACCTGCAGCCGCATGCTCAAAACGTTCGATGTTCCGTTTCATTTCGCTGTACCAAGTCGCCAATTTAAGACCAAAGGTTGTCGGCTCAGCGTGCACACCGTGGGTACGACCCATCATGATAGTGAACTTGTGTTCTTTCGCTTTGTCAGCGATGATGTTAAGGAAGTTTTCAAGGTCTTTGCGGATGATGTCGTTAGCTTGTTTGTAGAGGTAACCATAGGCAGTATCGACCACGTCAGTAGATGTCAAACCATAGTGAACCCACTTACGCTCTTCACCAAGAGTCTCAGAAACCGCACGTGTGAAAGCTACCACATCGTGGCGAGTCTCCTGCTCGATCTCCAAAATACGGTCGATGTCAAAGTCCGCTTTTTCACGAATCAAAGCCACATCTTCCTTAGGGATTTCTCCCAATTCAGCCCATGCCTCGTCAGCCAAGATTTCCACCTCAAGCCACGCACGGTATTTATTTTCTTCAGTCCAAATGTTCGCCATTTCTGGGCGAGAGTATCGTTCGATCATTGTTTTATTTTCCTTTCTTTTGATGTTTCACATCAGCTAGCAAGCGAGGGAAACTTATTATATCTATTTACCTTCAATGGCCTTGGTTTGCCTGTATTCAAATGCTTCAGCATCTTCATTCAGCTCTACCGTTAATTCTTTATGGGTTGCTAGAATATTTCTAATTTCTTCAAAGGAAACTTTGAAATACTCTTTTCGTCCATTCACCTTATTTACTTTATAATTAGCAAGTTGATTGTGTAATTCTGTTTCCAGTGCAAATGCTTCCTCACTAAATATCAACGCATGAACATCAAATTGGAATGGTACAGATGCACTACTCAATTCCCTAATTCGTTCCAATGGTTCTAAACGGCGAGTTACTCCAATTTTATATACATCTTCACCAAAAGAACCTATGTTAGATATTACATATACATATCCTGCCGTTGCATGGCCTTCTCTATAATCAATATCTTCTTCAATTTCATCTAATTCAGATAGTTTATCTTGATATTCAGCTAATTGGCGTCTGAGTTCATCTACTTCATCATTTTTTGCTTCTTTCAGTAACTCCGTTACCTTGGCAACCATATTCTTAAAGTGATCTCTGTCCTTCTCCAATTGTTTTCGTTTCGATTTAATCTCAGCTTGAAGTTTTTTATCTTCTCGTTCCTTTTCTCGTTGTTCACGAAGCAACTCTTTTTCTTCTTGTTTCTGAAGTTCGTACTCAGCTGCTAAACGTAGCTCTTCAATTTTCAAGTCTAAATATGGATAAGTGATTTCAATTAAATTCCGTGAATACATTTTATTCAACTGTTCAAATACTTTTCTTAAAGCTTTAATTTTATTATCAACATTTACCACTGAAACCTTGACTAAGAGAGCATCAGCCTCACCATTAAAGCCTCTTAAAGCTGCTTTAATTAGTTGATTCTGCATAGCCTTTCCTTTACTTTTACTATTATCTAAAAGCATCGGAGTGATTATTCTCCCAGCAGTTCCATTTTTAATCATGGATTTTTGTTGTATTCTTAAAGAATCTAATTTATCTTTATACTTTGTACTATCCGAGAAGCTATATTGTCTTTCAAAGAAACCAAATTCCTGCAAATTTAGATTGCCATTTGCCACAGCAATTTCCTCATTTAATCGAGCTAACTCATTCCTCTTTTGAGCAAGCTCCGTATCTAACGAAATTACATCCTTCCCTTTTTTTATTTGTTGCTCCAATTTGGCTAGTTCTATCTTTTTTATTTCAATATCATCAGTAAGTTTCTGTAACTTAGCTTCTAATACTTCATCTTTTGGTTTTCCGAAATTAAATAATCCCATAATTTTTACTCAAACTCTTCTTTTCCAAACTCATCCACACTATCCGGCACATCACTAAACAAAGTCACATGTCCCATCTTGCGGTTGTGCTTCGCTTCTATTTTACCATACAGGTGGAGGTGGGCGCTTGGATTTTCTGTGACATATTTTTCAGCAGCCTCAACATGCTGGCCGAGAACATTGAGCATGACGGCTGGGGCATGCAGTTTGATAGTTGGTAATGGTGCTCCGAGAACACCCAAGATATGGGTATCAAACTGGGAAAAGTCACAAGCTTCAATTGAATAATGCCCTGAGTTATGTGGGCGTGGGGCGATCTCATTGACAATGATATCATCAGCTGTCGCAAACATTTCCACACAAAGGGTTCCAGAAAGGTTGAGTTGTTCAGCGATTCGAACTGCCATGGATTTAGCCTTGTCTGCTAGACTTTCTGAAATGCGTGCAGGCACGATAGTTTTAGAGAGAATGTTGTTACGGTGGATATTTTCCTGAACTGGGAAAACCGTCACGTCCTTGCCATTTCCTGACACGATGACAGAAATTTCAAGGTCAAAGTTGACAAATTCTTCCAAGACACAAGCTGCTGAGTCAGCTAGCGCATAGGCTTCTTCCAAATCTTCTGCTGAGCGAATGACCTTCTGACCATGCCCATCGTAACCACCTGTCGCAGTCTTGAGGACATAGTTTTTCGACAGGTCAATATCTGCCAAGTCTTGACTTGAGGTCACGACCTTGTATGGAGCCACTGTTACTTGAGCCTTGTTGGAAAGGAAATCCTTCTCAAAAATGCGATTTTGAGAAATGCGAAGTAGGTCTGTCCCTTGAGGGAGTTGTCCATCCCTGATGACTGCATCCAAACCGTCAGCATCGACATTTTCAAACTCATAAGTGAGGACATCACATCGCTCCGCCAACTGACGAAGGGCGTCCACATCATTATAAGGAGCTACGATGATTTCCGCCACACGTGAGGCCGGACAATCGACTGCAGGATCCAAGGCGATAACCTTGTGCCCCATGTAGATAGCTGAGATGGCCATCATCTGACCCAGCTGACCGCCACCGATAATTCCGATTGTTTTAGATGAGCTCATTACTAGACTCCTCTGCGATTTTTCCTTGTTCTTCTGCATAATCTGCCAAAGCTGTCGCAATAGCCTGATCCTCCACTGATAGGAGACGGAGGGCAAATAGGGCCGCATTGGTCGCACCTGCTTCACCGATAGCCATAGTTGCGACTGGCACTCCACCTGGCATCTGAACAATCGAATAGAGCGAATCCACACCGCTAAGAGCACGAGACTTGACGGGTACCCCGATAACTGGAAGGATTGTTTTAGCAGCAACCATCCCTGGCAAGTGAGCTGCGCCTCCAGCGCCCGCGATAATGACCTTAATCCCACGGCTACGTGCTTCTTCGGCATGTTTAAACATGAGGTCTGGTGTACGGTGTGCGGAAACAACTTTCTTTTCGTAGGCCACACCAAAACGGTCTAGGACTTCTGCTGTTTTTTGCATGGTTGCCCAGTCGGATTTGGAGCCCATGATGATGGAAATAATTGGTTTAGTCATAATTTTTCCTTTTTCTTCTTTTTTGATAATGGTCTTAGGTGGTGGGGACGGAAGCAAACCTTCGGTTTCATTCCTAAAATTTGAGCCTAAGTCTCAAATTTTCCCTAGACCAGAACAGAAATTGTTCTGGTCTTTTCACCACGGTGACCATTATCGGATTTGGCGACTCAGTCGCTTTTGAAATTTTATTTGTTAGCTTTGCTACCAATGTCATTTCGGTAGAAGAGGCCTTCTGTGTTTTGTTTGTTGAGTTCGTTGTAGATAATGTTTTGGCCGTCTTTGACGGTGTCTGCTGTTGTGACGAGCATGTAGACACGTCCGCCGTTTGAGAGGAGGTCTTCCCCATTTTCAGCGAATTTTGCTCCTGCATAATAAGTGATGATGTCACCGTCTGTCTTGGCTGGAAGCTTGACACCCTTCTCATAAGCGAGTGGATAGCCGTTTGATGCTACAACCACGCCCAGTGTCACACCCTTGTCCGTCCAAGTGATGGCTGGCTCTTTGCCATCCAAAATGTCAGTGATATTTTGCGCAAAGTCAGATGTCAAACGAGGCAAGATGATTTGTGTTTCAGGATCACCAAAACGTGAGTTGAACTCGATGACTTTCGGTCCATCAGCTGTTAAGATAAGACCAGCATAAAGAACACCAAGATACGGACGACCTTCTTTGATCATGCCTTCAAGAACTGGCTTGACAATAGTGTCAACCGCTGTGTCAACCACGCTCTGTGGCAAGTGAGGAACCGGCGCATAGGCACCCATCCCACCAGTATTAGGACCCTTGTCACCATCGTAGGCACGTTTATGGTCCTGAGCTGTTGGCATGATGTAGAACTTGTCCCCATTGACAAAGGCAAAGAGAGAAAATTCTTCCCCGTCAAGGAATTCCTCGATGACTACACGCGCACCTGAATCACCGAATTTATTGTCCAAAAGCATCTCATGAGCGGCTTCGATGGCTTGCTCAACTGTCTCCGCAACGACGACACCTTTCCCAAGGGCCAAGCCGTCTGCCTTGACGACGATTGGAGCGCCTTTTTCTTCGATGTAGGCCTTGGCTTCTTCGAAATCTGAAAAGGTTCCATAGGCTGCTGTCGGAACGTCGTATTTGACCATGATTTCCTTAGCAAAATCCTTGGACCATTCCAGTTCAGCTGCAGCCTTGGTCGGACCAAAAGCCTTGAGACCAGCTGCATTAAAATCATCCACGATACCAGCTGCAAGGGCATCATCTGGGCCAATAAAGGTCCAAGCAATATCGTTGACTTTTGCGAAGTCAATCAGCTTAGAATGTTCGGAAATAGAGATATTTACCAAATCAAGTCTATCTAAGATCATCCCGTCATTCCCAGGAGCCACGAAAACTTGCTCAACGTCCTTAGACTCCAACAACTTTTTGGCAATCGCGTGCTCACGACCACCTGAGCCAACAACTAACAGTTTCATCTCTCAACCTCTTTTGCGAATTATTTACTAATATTATATCATAAACGTTCGTTTTAATCTTGTTTCGTTAAGTTTTTTTAAACAAAAAAGGAAAGAAACTGTTTTCTTCCCTTTCGTTTTCTTAATGTCTAAAATGTCTCACACCTGTAAAGACCATAGTCAAGCCGTATTTATCAGCCGCTTCGATGGACTCTTGGTCACGGACTGATCCACCCGGTTGGATGATGGCCTTAATACCTGCTTTGGCGATTTCTTCCACGTTATCCGCAAATGGGAAGAAGGCATCAGAAGCAAGAACAGCACCATCAAGACGGTCTTTAGCTTGGTCAATAGCGATACGAACTGAAGCCACACGGTTAGTTTGACCAGGGCCAACACCAAGTGTCATGTGGTCATTGGTCACGATGATCCCATTTGATTTGACGTACTTGATAGCCTTCCAAGCAAACTCAAGAGCTGTCGCTTCTGTTTCAGTTGGTTGGCGTTTAGTAACCACTTGCCAGTCTGCTGGACTTTCTTTGACCACGTCTTGGTTTTGAACGAGAAGTCCACCAACAACACCAGTGTATTCTGCTTCTGCTTCGCTAGCGTCTTGAGCATCAAACGGCAAGGCTAGGATACGCAAGTTTTTCTTCTTGGTTGTCAAGATTTCAAGCGCTTCGTCAGAATAGCTTGGCGCAATGATGATTTCAAGGAAAACACCGTGCATTTTTTGAGCTGTCGCAGCATCTACTTCACGGTTGAGAACGACAATACCACCGAAGATAGATACTGGGTCAGATTCATAAGCGTAGTCCCAAGCAGTTTCGATATCGTCAGCTTGACCGATACCACATGGGTTCATGTGTTTGAGAGCCACAACTGTTGGACGATCTTTGAAGTCACGGATGATACGGATAGCGGCATCAGCATCACGGATATTGTTAAAGGACAATTCTTTACCGTTAAGTTGTTTAGCTGAAGCAATGGAGTAAGCCGTTGGCAAACCTTTTTGGTAGAAGTCAGCATCTTGTTGAGGATTTTCACCGTAACGCATCGGTTGCTTAAGGTCATAAGTCAAAGTGAGTTTCTCAGGTTTTGTTTCACCCACTTGAGCTGTGAAGTACTCCGCGATCAAGGCATCATAAGCCGCTGTGTGACGGAATACTTTCGCTGCCAACCGTTGGCGAGTTTCGTAACTTGTTTCGCCGTTCGCTGACAATTCGTCAAGCACAACAGCGTAGTCAGCAGGGTCTACCACAACTGTTACGCTAGCGTGGTTTTTAGCTGCTGAACGAAGCATAGATGGACCACCGATATCGATGTTTTCAACCGCGTCAGCGTAAGTCACGTCTGGTTTAAGGATGGTTTCCTTGAATGGGTAAAGATTGACCACAACAAGGTCAATCAATTCGATATTATTGTCCTTAGCCACTTGAAGGTGGCTATCGAGGTCACGACGAGCGAGAAGTCCCCCGTGGATATTTGGGTGGAGAGTCTTCACACGACCGTCCATCATTTCTGGGAACCCAGTCACATCATCAATTGCAATGGTATCAACACCAGCATTGTCAAGGGCAACTTTGGTCCCACCTGTTGAGATGATGTCCCAACCAAGTTTTTTGAGTTCTTGGGCAAATTCAACGATGCCCACTTTGTCTGAGACTGAAATAAGTGCTCGTTTAGTCATTTTTTTCTTTTCCTTTTTTAAAAAAGTTCCTTATATGCTACAGTCGAAAATTGTCTTTCAGCTCTAGCGCTTCCTTATTTTCGTGCAACGCCAAAACTCTCCAACACTTCTGGATAGAGCTTGTACTCTGTTTCGTGGATACGAGTTTCGAAGGTATCAAGAGTATCCTCTTCAAGGCGAGGCACACGGACTTGTTTAATAACCTTACCGGTATCAACGCCAGAATCTACCCAGTGAATGGTCACGCCAGACTGGTCAACACCTGCATTCCAAGCATCCTCAATACCATGAGCACCTGGAAATTCTGGAAGATAGGCAGGATGGATATTGATGATACGGCCTTCATAAGCTGCAAGCAAGGTTGGGCCAACGATTTTCATATAACCCGCCAAACAAACCAAATCAATCTGGTGTTCATCCAAGAGTTTGACGATAGCCTCTTCATAAGCCGCTTTTTTGTCAAATTCCTTGAGTTCAAAGGCATAAGATAAAACCCCTAGCTTTTCTGCACGCTCAAGTACATAGGCATCTCGGTGATCTGAAAAGACAAATTCAACTGGAAATTGCTCTGCAATGACCTGAAAGTTTGAACCATTTCCAGAAGCAAAAATAGCAATTTTTTTAACCATTATTTTATCACCACACTTGCATCTGTCTTCTTGACAATACGACCGATTTCATAAACAGGTTCGTCAAGAAGATCTTTGACACGCTCCACATTTTCTGGTTTTACCGCAAGCATGAGACCAATCCCCATGTTGAAGATTTCAAACATTTCTTCGTGTTTGATTCGGCCATATTTTTCAAGGGCTTTGAAAATTGGAAGGACTGGCACTTTGCTTTCATCAATTTCAGCCGCCAAATCATCAGCGAACATACGTGGCACATTTTCGATGAAACCACCACCTGTGATGTGGGCAATCCCGTTAACCATTTCCTCTTTAATCAATGGCAAAGCTGCTTTGACGTAGATACGGGTTGGTTCCAAAAGAACGTCTTTGAGTTTCTTGCCTTCCAATTCTGGGAGAACTTCTTCACCTGTGTAATCAGCGAATACTCGACGAACGAGTGAGTAACCGTTTGAGTGGATACCGCTTGAAGCAAGCCCCAAAATCACATCGCCTGCTGCTACTTTTGAACCGTCAATGATTTGAGATTTTTCAGCGACACCTACTGCGAAACCAGCCAAGTCATAGTCATCTTCACCATACATACCAGGCATTTCAGCAGTTTCACCACCAATGAGGGCTACACCAGCTTGCACACATCCTTCAGCCACACCAGCAACGACCTGTTCTAGTTTAGCTGGTTCATTTTTACCAGTTGCGATATAGTCAAGGAAGTAAAGAGGCTCAGCACCTGCAGCGATGATATCGTTAACACACATAGCCACACAGTCTTGGCCGATCGTATCGTGCTTGTCGTACTTGATAGCCAGCATGAGTTTCGTTCCAACACCATCTGTACCTGAGATCAAAACGGGTTCTTTAACACCTGTCTTTGAAAGGTCGAACATGCCACCAAAACCACCAAGAGCTCCCATGACACCTGCACGCTCTGTACGAGCCACGTGTTTTTTAATCCGTTCAACAACTTCATAACCCGCTTCAACATCTACGCCAGACTGCGCGTAAGCATTTTTATTTGTCATTTGTTTTTTCCTTTTCCTTTCCTTCAATGGGGAATTTTATTTGTAAAAACTCGTTTTTTCTTCCAAACTTCTACGATATTCTTCTTCATAGTCATAGAGAGGAGTTGGATATTTCCCATCAAAGTAAGCCACACAGAGGCCGCCATTTGGCGCATCTGTTTCAATCCCAATAGAATTAATCAAGCCCTCGATAGAGAGATAGGTTAAGCTATCTGCCCCAATGATTTGGCAAGTTTCCTCAACCGTATGATTAGCCGCAATCAGCTCCTGACGCGTCTGAATATCAATCCCGTAAAAACAAGGATAAGCTAACGCTGGGCTTCCAATAGCAACGTGAACTTCCGTTGCCCCTGCTTCTTTCAACAATTGAACAATTCTCCGAGATGTTGTTCCTCGCACAATCGAGTCATCAATCATGACAACGCGTTTGCCTTTCACGACTCCAGAAACAGCAGAGAGTTTCATCCGAACCCCTTGCTCGCGCAACTCTTGAGTTGGCTGGATAAAGGTCCGTTGAGTGTATTGGTTTTTAATCAAGCCCATTTCATTTGGCAGGCCAGATTCTTCCGCAAAGCCCATAGCTGCGCTGAGTGAGGAATTTGGTACCCCAACTACGATATCCGCCTCATGCTTGAATTCACGCGCTAATTGAGCCCCCATTCTCTTACGAGCTGTATGGACATTGACCCCGTGGATGTTTGAGTCAGGACGGGCAAAGTAGATATACTCCATGGAACAGATAGCCAGTTGAGTATCGTTTGTGTAGCTATCATACTGGATACCACTATCATCAATAATGACAATCTCGCCTGGTTTCACATCACGTACCCACTCTGCACCAATCACTTCAAAAGCACAGGTTTCAGAAGAAACAACAACAGCTCCATTAGCCATTTTCCCAATAGAAAGAGGGCGGAAGCCGTTTGGGTCAAGGGCTGCAATCAACTTATCTTCAAACATCAAAAGATAAGCGAAACCACCTTTAACCAGACTGAGTGCTTCCTTGATTTTACCCATCAAGTTTGGATTGTGGCTACGGCGAATGAGGTGAGCTAAGATTTCTGAGTCAGAGGTTGAACTGAAAATCGCTCCTCTTTGTTCCAATTCTTGTTTGAGAGATTCTGCATTGGTCAGATTTCCATTATGTGCTAGCCCAAACTGCATATCGTGAAAGCGGAAAAGGAAAGGTTGGATATTGTCTACAGAAGCTTCTCCCGCCGTCGCATAACGCACGTGCCCGATAGCACCTGTTCCTGTCAATTTATCCAAATTCGCAGGATTTTTAAAGACTTCTGATAAGAGACCCATATCTCGATAGCGTTTCAAATTCCCGTTGTCGTTGGAGAGAATTCCTGCCCCTTCCTGACCACGGTGCTGTAGACTATGAAGACCAAAATAGGTTAATTTAGCGGCATCTGGATGACCCCAGATTCCAAAAACCCCACATTCTTCATTAAGAGATTTTACTTCGTATGTCATTTTATATACCTAATTTTCATTTGTGTATCATTCCTTAAGTAGTAGGGACGCTCTCAACTTTCTTTGATGATTTTCTAATTTTTTCATCATCGTCATAAATGCCGACGAAAAAACAGAAAGTCTATCAGGAAATTTTCGAGCTAGTATTTGAGCCAAAGTCTCAAATACTCCCTTAGCGATACTACAGCGGAATGATACAGTAGAAGCTCGTTTCACTCGCAACAACAAATCATTTGCAATTATCGCAAGTTTCATCTACTTGATTTTACATTTACTGATGGTTATCTATTAGAAAATCTGCAAAGCCTATTCCCAGTAAAATATTTCACAGCTGAAGCAAAGAGATGTTGATCTTTGCTTCCTGGGATATTTTGGAAGAGCCCTTCTTCATAACGTTCTGAGTGCCCCATCTTACCAATGATTTGACCGTTCTTACTTGTGATACCTTCGATTGCATTTACAGATCCGTTAGGATTGTATTTAGAATCCATGCTCGGTTTGCCTTCGAAGTCAACATACTGTGTAAAGATTTGACCATTGTCACGAAGCTCTGCAAATTCCTCAGCTGTCACTACAAATTTACCTTCACCGTGTGATACTGGAATGGCATGGATGTCACCAACTTCTACTCCAGCAAGCCATGGTGAGTTGGTATTGGCAATCCGTGTTTCAACCATCTTAGCCACGTGTTGGTTGGCATCATTGTAGAAGAGGGTTGGACTGGTACTACTTGCATCTTCAAAGTTACCATATGGAAGAAGACCCGATTTGACAAGAGCTTGGAACCCGTTACAGATACCGATGATTAAACCACCACCTTCGATGAAGTGATCAATGGCTGCACGTACTTTTTCATTGAGCAAGATGTTAACAATAAATTTAGCTGATCCATCTGGTTCGTCCGCTGCTGAGAAACCACCTGCAAAGAAGATAATGTTAGCTTTTTCGATATTGTCAACCATGGTGTCAACAGACTTGACAATCGCTTCTTCGTTGAGTGTGACAAATGGTACTAAGTTGACTTGAGCACCTTCTTTTTCAAAGGCCTTAGCGGAATCGTACTCAGAGTTAGTTCCTGGGAATACTGGGATGTAAACAACTGGTTTCTCAACTGTTTCTTTGGCTTTGATCACAGCATCTGACGCCACCGCAGGTACTTCTTCCAACACAGTTGCTTGTGCAAATTCCGTTGGGTAGACCTCTTCCAATTTACCTTGGAAGGCACTGTCAAGCTTATTTCCATCAAGCGTTACATCGTTGACAGTAAGTGTAAAGTCAGCTGCTGTTTGTCCAATCTTGGCAACACCTACAATTTCTTCAGGCGATGTGAAGATGAATCCACCCAATTGAGCTGACAAGGCAGTTTCGAGATTTTCAAGGCTTACAGTGGCACCGATATGGTTCCCAAACGTTGCAAGTGCAAGAGCTTCAAGGATACCACCATATTTGACCGCTGATGCTGCTGTGACTTTGTGAGTTGCTTGGATGGCTTCAAACTGAGCAAAGTTAGACTTGATAAGATCGAAGTCAATTTCTTGTGCCAAAGCTTGACCTGGGATGTAATAGATATTTTCACCAGCAGCTTTGAATTCTGGAGAAAGAACCTTACGGCTATCTGCAGTTGTTACCCCAAAAGCAACTAAGGTTGGTGGTACTGTCAATTCTTCAAAGGTACCAGACATAGAGTCCTTCCCACCGATAGATGGCAAACCAAGTTGAATCTGAGCTTCGATGGATCCAAGAAGAGCTGCTACTGGTTGTCCAAAACGCTCAGCTTGTTTATCCATACGCTCGAAGTATTCTTGATAAGAGAAACGAGCCTTAGACCAGTTTGCACCAGCAGCAACCAAACGAGCGGTTGCTTCGATGACCGCATAAGCCGCACCATGATATGGAGACCATTCTGCTACATAAGGGTTGAACCCTTGTGCCATGACAGAAGCAGTTGTTGTCACACCATGTTGGACTGGCAATTTCTGTACAGAAGCTTCAGTTGGTGTGATTTGGTAGCGACCACCAAGTGGGTGATTGACTGTTGAACGACCAACTGAGCTATCAAAGATGGTTTGTAACCCTTTTTGGCTGGCATGGTTCAGGTCAGCCAAGACTTCAAGAGTATCTGCTTCAAGGGTTTCAGCAGATGTTTGACGTTCTTCTGGCAGCTTGACATCCTTGTCAACCACCTTAGCATCTACAACGACACGCACACCATTTGTATCAAGGAAACGACGTTCCAAATCAACGATGGTTTCGCCATTCCAGTGCATGACAAGATTTGGTTTTTCAGTCACAGTTGCAACGACAACAGCATCAATATTTTCTTTATTACATGCTGCAATGAAGGCATCTACGTCTTCTGGACGAACCACTACAGCCATACGCTCTTGAGATTCAGAGATGGCAATTTCTGTACCGTTCAAACCTTGGTATTTCAATGGCACTTTGTCTAGATCAATTTCAAGACCATCTGCCAATTCACCGATAGCCACACAGACACCACCAGCACCAAAGTCATTTGATTTCTTGATTAGACGTGTCACTTCCCCATTACGGAAAAGACGTTGAATCTTCCGTTCTTCGATGGCATTCCCTTTTTGAACCTCAGCACCAGCTGTTTCAACAGATTCAACCGTTTGAACTTTAGAAGAACCTGTCGCACCACCGACACCATCACGTCCAGTCTTACCACCGAGCAAGATAATCACATCACCTGCTTCAGGTTTTTCACGGACAACATTTTCCTTAGGGGCCGCACCGACAACGGCACCTAGCTCCATACGCTTAGCAACGAAACCTGGGTGGAAGTATTCACGAACATAGGTTGTTGCAAGACCAATTTGGTTACCATATGAAGAATAACCATGAGCCGCTGTTTTAGAAATCACTTGTTGTGGCAATTTCCCAGCGCGAGTTGCTGAAATTGGAGATGTAATATCGCCAGCACCTGAAATACGCATGGCTTGGTAAACGTAGGAACGCCCTGACAATGGGTCACGAATGGCACCACCGATACAAGTAGCCGCTCCACCAAATGGTTCGATTTCCGTTGGGTGGTTGTGAGTTTCGTTTTTGAACATGAGAAGCCATGGCTCTTTCACACCATTGACATCCACTTCAATTTCAACAGAGCAGGCATTGATTTCATCAGACACTTCCATGTCATCCAAACGACCATTGGCACGCTCATAACGACCAAAAATAGTCGCCATATCCATCAAGGTTTGAGGTTTTTCCGTACGTCCCAACTCATCACGCATGGCAATATACTTGTCATAGGTCGCTTGCAATTGTTTTTGAAATTTAGAAGCTGAGAAGTCGATGTGTTTCAACTCAGTCTCGAAAGTGGTGTGACGGCAGTGGTCAGACCAGTAGGTATCCAACACCTTCAACTCAGTCTCAGTTGGTACACGTCCAATGGACTTAAAATAGTCTTGAATGAAGAGAAGGTCATCCACTTCCATGGCCAACCCTTGCTCTGACTTATACTTAGCAAAATCTTCTGCCCTATAAGTTTCAAAGAAATCCAAACTTGGAATGGTCTTGTCAGACTCAGAGAAATCCTGTTTCGCAATGCCGACAGTGATATCTTTGAAACGAGAATCCACTGGGTTCAAGAGGTAGTTTTTGACAGCTTCCAACTCATTCGCAGCAATATCCTTGTTAACCAAGTAAAGTTGCGCGGTATTAACCGTCACATCATTTGAGCTACCAAGTAACAGCAAAGCTTCTTGTGAAGATGCCGCACGTTGGTCAAATTGACCAGGTAAGCTTTCGATAGCAAAGAAAGCATACTTAGCAAGATCAGCCTTAACCGTAGCTTCATCTAAAACAGTATCGGTCACTTGTTCAGAGAAGATATGTTTTTCTGCACGCGCAAACAAATCCTCTGCCAAATTAAAGACATCGTATACCTGAACAATACGAAGGTCCTTCAAGGTTTTCAACTGAAGATTATGCTGTAATTCTTTTACTAAAGAGTCAGATTTCACACGAAAATCAGCTTTTTTCTCAACGAAAATACGTTTATCCATTTTATTTCCTTTATTTATTTCTACTAAAAACTGTATTAGAGAGGAATTCAAAAAATTACTTCAAACCTTGTAATTTTTCCAATACAACTTCATAAACATCTGTCAAGCTACCGAGATCACGACGGAGTGCAAAGGTCTAGTAGACCTTTGCAGCCTGAGTCCTTTTACTTGAAAGACGAAGGTTTTCCGTTCCAAAATGATTACTTCAATCCCTGCAACTTCTCTAACACAACCTTATAAACATCCGTTAGACTGCCCAAATCTCTACGGAAAACATCCTTGTCCATATGGTGCCCTTCAGCATCCCAAAGGCGGCAGTTATCTGGTGAAAACTCATCTGCCAAGATGATCTTGCCATCCTTATCAAAACCAAATTCCAATTTGAAGTCAATCAAACGAAGACCGATTTGTGCAAACCAATCCTTCAACAACTCATTGATACGGCGTGTTTCTGCCTTGATATAAGCAATTTGTTCATCATTGGCAACACCCAAGAATTTCACGTGTTCGTCGTTGATAAACGGATCATCCAGCTCATCGTTTTTATAGTAAAATTCAACGATTGGAGTTTCCAATTCCAACCCTTCTTCAACGCCAAAACGCTTTGAAAATGAACCTGCAGTCACGTTTCGAAGAACAACTTCCAAAGGAATAATTTTAACCTTCTTATTCAATTGTTCGGTATCAGAAATGCGTTCGATAAAGTGTGTTTCCACACCGGCAGCATTCAATTTTTCAAAAATAAGAGACGAAATCTGATTATTCAGCACACCTTTCCCCTTAATAGTCTCCTTACGAGCACCATTAAGCATGGTTGCTTGGTCCTTATAGACCGACTTAATCACATTTTCGTCTTCTGTAGTATAGATATCTTTAGCTTTTCCCGTATAAATTAATTTACCTGACATTTTATTGTTCGCCTTTCGTATTACTTGAGCACATTTTACCACAAAAGCCATAAAAATTCAAGAATTTTACGAATAAAATGGAATGTGCCACACCATTGGTAAATAAAAACTGCAATCCATTTTGGAATACAGTTTTTAAAAATTATTTAATAAGAGAACGAACATTAGTCTCTATTCAAAAATTTATCTAGATAATAGCGAAAATAACTCTTTTTACCTATCATTATTCGTAGACGCCCCTCTAATCCGTATCTAAGATTTTGAGCTTCTTCCTCGGTAACGCTTGTTTCTGCTTCTATTTTAAAGAAATTTCCTTGATCAGTTCTGGTTGCAATTGTATCTATGCCAGTAATCTTAGAAACGAGCAACACCTGATTATTATTGTCGTTACTTGTGGTAAAGCGCACAGGATCTCCCATCCGGATTCCCGTGATATCTTTTGAGCTAATATAAGCTGTCAATTTTGTTTTTCCTTCCCTATCCAATGGGGGATATAGTTTGGCAAGCGGGGTTCCTTCTGCGACTACCGAATATTGACCTATCTCAGGATTAAGGTGAAGAATCCCATCTTCCTCAGCTCTGATTACCCCTTCTTCAAGAAAACGAGATTGACTGTTTTTGCCTAATTTTCCTTCTAAAATTTCTTGCTTTTGAGGTTTCTGAGAAGTGATGCTTATCTTCTGCTGCACCTCACCATTTTTGAGACCACTTGCTTTACTTTTATAGTCTTGTGGCATCTCAAACTGACTATTATAAACTGCGGGCTGGTTTTCATCTCCTATTTTCTGATACTGAACAAGTAATTCTCCTCGTTTTACCCGTTTGTTCTCTTCCATATGATTGACTGCCATTCTCTGATTACTAGCTGACTGGATATTAGAGATGATGCGACTGGGTTCAACAGTAGCTTTCGAAGATAAGCTAATCTCCTTTTCTACAAACACTGAAAACCCAAACAAAAACACTATCAAAAATGACATAGGCAAAATCACACGACTTGAAAAATTATGGTAACGTCGATTATAAAACTCCGCACTTTCTAAAAATTCTTTATGCATTCTTTTCTCTTTCTAACAATTAACTAAATTGGCGTAAAAACCATCCTGGGTGATTAATTCCATATGCTTTCCCTCTTCGACAATCTTCCCCTGATTCAAAACGACCACTTTATCCACCCGCTCAGCAATAGTCAAGCGATGCGCAATGAAAATCAGTGTTTTATCTAGACTCATGAGATTTTCCATAACCCGCTTCTCTGTTAAGATATCCAGACTACTTGTTGCCTCATCCAAAATCAGAATTGGTGCATCTGTCAAGAGAGCACGTGCCAAAGCAATCCTCTGACGTTGACCACCAGAAATTCCAACGCCATCAGAAGTTAATTCCGTTTGGTAATTCAAGGGCATACGCTCAATATCTTCACGAATTTCTGCTATCTCGACTGCACGTAGTATGTCCTCTTGAGTCGTGTCCTCCTTAGCTCCAAGGAGGAGATTTTCTAAAATCGTTCCATTGAATACATAGGGTTGTTGGGGTAAATAGTTGATATGTTGGCGTAAGGATTTTTTATCAATCTGATTCAAATTCATACCTCCCAACTTGATTTCTCCCTGACTTGGATTATAAAAATTAACCATCATCTTAGCCAAGGTTGACTTCCCTGAACCCGAAACTCCTACAAAAGCTATTTTAGAACCTTGTTCTATTGTCAAATTAATGCCAGATAAAATATCTCGACCATAATCATACCTGTAGTGAATTTCCTTGAAGGTTAGATCTCCTTGAAGCATGCTCAAATCCTCTACTATTTTCTGCTCTTCAAACTCGGATTTAACTTGATACACTTCATTGAGTCGGTTATTTGCAACTTGAGCCGTTTGAAGTTTACTCTGAAGATTGATAATATTCTCTAATGGATTTGTGAAATAAAAAAGAAGTGCATTATAGGTAATTAACTGTCCCAAGCTCATTTTCCCATCCATTACAAGATTAGCCCCCATCCATAAAATACAGACATTTAGTAAAAGTTGAGCAAGTTTTTTAAGAGCTTTTTGCTGGCTTTCTGCTCGACCATAAGTAAAGGATTTTTTTAGATAGTCCACAAATTCACTATCAATCTTTTTGTAGCGTATTTTTTCGCTAGTCAAGGACTTAATCGTTTCAATGCCATTGATGTCCTCTATGATAGAAGACGATAAAGTTGCATTGGCTACCATGGTATCTCGATTCATCTTTTCAAAAGGCTTCATAAAAGCGACAATTATTATAGTATAGATGGGAATAGCCAATAAAGTCATTAAAAAGAGATTGCTGTTTTGTACAAATAAGATTACCGAGATAATCAACACAGTAGATATATTCAAAAAAACTGAAATAACGGCTGAAGCTACGGCGTCTATGATACTATTAGCATCTGTAAATCGTGATATAATTTCTCCTGTTCGACGGGTCGCAAAAAAAGACATGGGTAAATCGAAAACATGTTTAATATAAGATAAAATAATATCAATTGATAAACGTTGCCCTAGAACATGCAATAAATAATCCTGAGCATAGGATAAAATCTGTTGTAGAATATAAACAATAATCAATCCGACTGAAATAATGCCCAAAGTCGATGATGTCTGGTCTGGTACATAGGTATCAATAATAGACTGCAGATAGTAAGAACCGACAATATTAATCAAGGTCACTAGAAAAGCCGCTAAAATGATATTCAAAATCAACCCTTTCTGATTTACCAAAATAGGTAGAAAAGAAGTCAAATCCTGTTTCTTGTCCTGATGAGGTTGATAATTTGGAGCGGGAGCCATAAAGATAGTTGTCCCCGTCCATTCTTCTTCAAATCTCTCACGCGATAGTTTGGTCAATCTAATATCTGGATCTGGATCAGCTATATGAATACTCTCCTTATCATGTCCAATTACTACATAGTAATGAAGTAATTCTCCTTCCTTCAGTACATGAACTAGAAAAGGTAGGGGCAAATCAGGTAAATCAAACAAGGTCATATCTGCTTGAATAGCTTGAGTCTCAAACCCTAGTTTCTCTGCAACCTTCACAAGCCCTAAAGCTGTTGTTCCATTTTTAGTTGTCTTAGCTAATTCGCGCAAACGAGCTATTGAATAGTAGCTCCCAAAATAGCTAAATACCATAGCTAGCGAAGCAACTCCACAGTCCATCTGGTCCATCTGTGAGAGGTAGTGTTTTTTCTTGAATTTCATAACCTTATCCTTTTTCTAATAATCTATTGAAAAAATTTTGTAAGATTATTTTATCCAAACGCAGTACAAAAGTTAAAATTCTTTCTATAAAAACAGTATCTACACTTAAACTACACTGTTAAACCATTAGAAAGAACATATGAATTTATAAAATCGTTAGATTAAATGCTCTGTTAATCACAGAAACTGTTTAGATGAACTTCAAAAGTATGAATATACTTAAACCTAGTAAAATGGGATAGGTAACTAACTGTAGCACCAAAACCTTTACTCAGACCACTTATCTAACTATTCGAGATTAGCAAAATTCTATAAAAAAAAGGAAGCAAGTCTGCTTCCTTTTTTATTAGATTATTAGCTATTCAAAGCTGCTGCCATTGTAGCTGCAACTTCAGCTTCAAAATCATTTGAAGCTTTCTCGATACCTTCCCCAACTTCAAAACGAGCGAACTCAACTACTGAAGCGTTAACTGATTCAAGGTATGCTTCAACTGTCTTGCTGTCATCCATGATGTAGACTTGTGCAAGAAGAGTGTAGGCTTGGTCAACTTTAGTGTTGTCAAGCATGAAGCGGTCCATTTTACCTGGAATGATTTTATCCCAGATTTTTTCTGGTTTACCTTCTGCAGCCAATTCAGCCTTAATATCAGCTTCAGCTTGAGCGATTACTTCGTCAGTCAATTGTGCTTTTGAACCGAATTTCAAGTGTGGAAGTGCTGGTTTACCAACCATTGCGCGACTTTCGTTATCTTGGTCAATCACGTGGTTCAATTGAGCCAATTCATCTTTTACAAATTGTGCATCCAATTCTTTGTATGAAAGAACTGTTGGTTTCATCGCAGCGATATGCATTGAGATTTGTTTAGCAAGTGCTTCATCTCCACCTTCAATAACAGAGATAACACCGATACGTCCACCATTGTGTTGGTATGCTCCAAAGTGTTGTGCATCTGTTTTTTCAAGTAAAGCAAAACGACGGAATGAGATCTTTTCACCGATTGTAGCAGTTGCAGATACATATGCAGCTTCAAGTGTTTCACCTGAAGGCATTGTCAAAGCAAGTGCTTCTTCGTTGTTAGCTGGTTTTCCTTCAGCAATTACTTTAGCTGTAGCATTTACCAACTCAACGAATTGAGCGTTTTTCGCAACGAAGTCAGTTTCAGCATTTACTTCAACTACTGCTGCAACGTTTCCGTTAACATATACACCAGTCAAACCTTCCGCAGCAACACGGTCAGCTTTCTTAGCTGCCTTAGCCATACCTTTTTCGCGAAGCAATTCAATCGCTTTTTCGATATCACCTTCAACTTCAACCAATGCTTTCTTAGCGTCCATAACACCAGCACCAGATTTTTCACGCAACTCTTTAACAAGTTTAGCTGTAATTTCTGCCATTTTGATTCTCCTATATTTTTTAAAAATAGGAGAGCCGGGCTAAGCCCCGCCCTCCTAGGTAATGATTACTTATTTGAATTAAGCGTTGTCGCCTTCTACAACTTCAACGATTTCTTCGATTGAGTCAGCTTGTGCTTCTGAAGCTGCAAATTCAGCTTCAACTGCTGTTGCATCTTCACCTTGACGACCTTCGATGATAGCATCAGCCAATTTAGCTGTAATCAATTTTACAGCGCGAATAGCGTCATCGTTAGCTGGGATAATTACATCGATATCATCTGGGTCAGTGTTTGTGTCGACCATTGCTACAACTGGGATACCCAATTTCTTAGCTTCCTTAACAGCGATTTGTTCTTTGTGTGGATCCACAACGTACATTACGTCTGGAATACGAGGCATATCTTCAATACCACCCAAGAATTTTTCAAGACGTGCACGTTGTTTGTTAAGAAGTGCAACTTCTTTCTTAGGAAGAACTTCAAAAGTTCCATCTTCTTCCATACGTTTGATTTCTTTCAAACGAGCGATACGTTTTTGGATTGTTCCCCAGTTAGTAAGAGTTCCACCCAACCAACGGTGGTTGATGAAATATTGACCTGAACGTACTGCTTCTTCAGCAACTGCGTCAGCTGCTTGTTTCTTAGTACCAACGAACAATACAACTGCATCGTTAGCTGCTGCATCACGCATAAAGTCATATGCTTGGTCAGCGTATTTTACAGTTTGTTGCAAGTCGATAACGTGAATTCCGTTACGTTCAGTGAAGATGTACTTAGCCATCTTAGGGTTCCAGCGACGAGTTTGGTGACCAAAGTGTACACCAGCCTCGAGAAGTTGTTTCATTGAAATTACTGCCATGAGTATTTCTCCTTTTTTGTTTTTTCCTCTTCTTGATTTCAACTTGCAAAACGACCTAAAGGCAACGGCTTCACAATTCATCAAGAATGAGTATTATCGTTCACACGACAAGTTTTATTCTACCATAATTATAGGGTTATTTCAAGCAACATTCTTATTTTTTTCATTGAATCATCAATTACAAGTTCTAAAATAAAAGCACCTCAACATATACTGCTGAGATGTTCTAATAGCTAATTTTTAAAAATTTAATGTAGTAGCAAAATAATTAGTTCATCCTATCTACTTCGAAGTTTCTTGCGGATTTTATAGGCTATATTAAACAAGAAATACAATGAGCTAGTTGGATAGTTAAACTCACCAGCAAACTCCTCAATTGTGGGATTAAATTTAGATTTAAAATTAAATAATCCACCCTCTAAGTTGTTTTCAATTCCACCCATATTATGAGTCTCTGCCCCACGTTCAAATGAATGTTGAGCTGTCTCAAACCATGTAGGAATAGCAGGTTGATAGTGTCTAAACTCTTCATTCATTCCAGCATATAAGTTTTCTGAGGTTTTTCCAAATTCGATGGTCAAAGTTCCAGATAATGGGACGATATTGTCCCCTCTATCAATATGGCTCTTAAGAAAAGAAACCTCTTCCTCTAACCGTTTTCTCTCTTGCTGATTATCTTTTACTTTGCCTTCTTTCGTTTTATCTGTAAACTTCTGCGCTGTTTTTAGATTCTTTTCGAGTTGATTCTCAACTTCTTTCAATCTATTAGGTAAATCTAAATAGCTCAGTGTGATAAAGGAGTGATCAGGATAAGTGTTCAGTAACTTTTGATAATAATCTTTACCTCGTAAACTAATGTTCTTACGAGACTCTGTTTTCTTCATTAAAAATGAAAATTCATCTAATAAGTCGAGTCCACCGAATTTTACTTCCAATCCTTTATTTCTTGCAGTTCGGATAGCCTGCTTAGTAGACTTGGATAATTGATCTAGTGAGAAGTTTTCTTTATGAATATTGGCTTGAAAACGTGGTTGTATATTTTCTGCCATATCCTTTGTTAAGCCTGTCCAATGAACTTTATTCCTCTGTAATTCCTCTACGATTTCTAAAGTTCTAGAATCCTGAACAGCTTCTTGACCAATAAAAGTTCGACTGATAAATAGACTTGGATCAAATTTAACCATTATTGCACGGCTTTTTTTAGCAAGCTTTTTCAACGATAAAAGTACAAATTTCAGAAGTTCTTTATCAGTATAATCAATAACTGGACCACGTGGAATATAGAACATAGAAAGCCCTAATGGAAGAGGTTGAATTAAAATATTCGCTACCCCAACCAATTGGTCATCTTTATAAAACCCAACTCTCTCGTTCCCCCAGGTATTCTTTATCTTGGACCAATCACTACTTTGCAATAGATTTCCTTGAGGATGATTTTGTAAAAATAAATCCCACTCTTGAACATCAACATTCATTTTATAAGTAAACATAATTCCAGTACCAACTCTCTTAAAATCTATTTTATCTCCACCAACTTGTTTATGTGCTAATTCTCTATATTTCATCTAGTTTTACCTAAACGAATGAAAATAATATGTCAATGACTAATCATGATATGATGAAATTTATTTTTTAAACACTATACAAAGGGTGAGATTCATAAAACCTCACCCTAAATTGAATAATAATCAGTATATTAGTTTGGATAAATGTATCTTACTGTACCACGTGATGCTGTAGGATTAAACCATCCACGGTAATTTCCGATTGGTTGAGTACCACTACCATCATAGTTACATTCTGAAACTTGGATACGTGTTGTTGACTCAACGGCAGTAACAACCGCTACGTGTCCATAGCCACCATCATCCCAACAAGCAATCGCACCAACTTGTGGTGTAGAACCTGTACGGAAACCTGCTGCTGCTGCACTAGTAGCCCACTGACCACCATTACCCCAGTAATCACCAGCCCATGGAGCCAAGGTCTTAGCACCCCATGTACATTGACCTGCAGGGTAACTAGAAGCATTTGAACTATAAGTTGGTCGTTGACTTACAGTCGTTGCTGCGGGTGTGTAGCTTGAATCATCATCTGATGATGAAGAAGAGCTTGAAGTTGCTTGTACTTGTGCAGCAAAAGTTGTGTTAGCTGAAGCTGCAAGCGACTGTTGTTGACTTGCTTGTTTAGCTTTATAAGCTGCCTCTGCTTCTGCTGCGGCTTTGGCTTCTGCCTCCGCTGCGGCTTTCTTCTCTAACAAGCTAGCTTTATCGTTCTCTGCTGTAGCTTTTTCAGCTGCAAGATTTAACTCAGCTACTTTCAATTCTGCTTGTTTTGTTGTCAAAGCTTGAGCATCGTCAGCAAGCGTTTGTTGATTTGCAATAACTGTATTGATTGCTTCGTTGTTTGCAACTTGTTTTTCAGAAATAGCTTTCTTATCTTCTTTTTGTTGCTCCAACATCTTGTTATTGGCTGATACGATTTCACTCATAGCTGCTACACGAGAAATAGCTTCTGTGATTGAGTTAGAATTGATAATCGTGTTAATGTAGCTTGTAGCAGTTCCGCTAGTTTGGGCACTGCGAGCTTGGTTTTCAAGTGATTCATTACGAGCTACGATATTTTTTGAAAGTTCTGTGATTTCACCTTCAAGCTTTTTAGATTCTTCTTGAAGTTTTTCATTCTCAGTTTGTAACTTTTCTTGTTCAGTTTGAATAGCTGTAACCTTAGTTTGAACCTCATCTACTTGTTTTTGAGCTTCCTTCTGTTGCGTTGTCAACTCACTAATTTTGCTATCCTGAGCAGCAATTTTTTCATCTGTTGTTTCAGCTTTAACACTGGAAAGCACAGCTACTTGTGAAACTAATACTGTACTTAACATAAGTGATGTTAGGATTTTTTTCTTCATAAATGTAAATACTCCTTCTTTAAAAAGACAATACTAGTATATCAAAAAAAGGCTTAATAAATATTACGCCTTTATTACATTTTTGTTTCTTTCTTATAGATATATTTTTTCAAAAATATATTGGAAAATTAACATCCATATACAATTCAATATCATTGTAGGAACTAGACCATAAACTATGAATACTGATAGATTCTCAGCAGATAGCCCTACAAGATGAGCTAGCAGGAAACTACCAAACTCAAATATGAAAGTCATCATTAAAACAGCTAGTAGTCGAGTCCATCTATTTAACAAAATGACAGAATTCCTTTTATACACAACTGCTCCAATAATCACGAATAAAAGACTGGCAATCCCTATCAAATGAAAGAAGTAGATATCATATAAAAGTCCTATTGCCAGGCAATAAGCTAAAAATAGATACTCTGATACTTCTATCGTCTCAAACAATAGGAAGATAAAGATAAAGTGGCTAACAAGTTGAAAATGTGGGAAAAAGCTATTTACAAACTGCCCCAAATGGCTATCTATCAAGAGAATCATGGGCAATAGCAAAAACATTCCTATCTGCTTAAAAAGTCTCATGACGGATTCCCCACTAACTCTACGACCTTAAGATTTATTGGATTAGTATGCAGTTTAACCATAACTTCTCTTGCCAGATAGTCATTACTATGCGTTACGGATACGACTTCTCCGACAGGGATGTCCGTAGCGTTAAAGTTTCCCAAGCCTCCGGTTACCACTTTATCGCCTTGGCTTACATCTCCATTGCTATTTAACTGACTGACCTTCAGCAGCTCTTTTTCCTTATCGTAACCGACAATAATCCCATAAATGCTAGTAGAACCATGCTGGATTTTAACAGAAATCTTTTCTGTATTTTCAGCATTTGTTAATAGATTGATCACAGTTGAGTTGTTTTCTACTCTTTCCACACTTCCAACCAACCCTCCACCAGCAACAACCAGCATGTTCGTTGTTGCTTCTTGTTGTGAGCCAACATTAACGGTTAATTCTTGTCTCCATGTTGCCGGAGATCTCATGATGACATCCGCAGCAATTAGCTTGGTCACAGTTAATTTTGACTTCATATCTAACAGTTGGCGCAGTTGTTCATTTTCATCTTTTAACCGGTCCGCTTCATTCTTTTCCTTTTCCATTTGATAGAATTCTTTTTTGAGAGTTTCATTCTCGTTATAAGCTCTTGTCAAACTTCCTAAATCAGACTTTATAGATTCCAACCATTGAAATGGTTTCTGCACAATTCTGTCAATCAGAGAAATCCCATCTCCAGCCTTTGTCACAACTGCACTGGACCGTGTCGTCACTAAAAAAGCTGAAACTATCAATGCAACGACAAATAGAACAATGATATATTTTGATTTTTTAAAACGGTTCATACCTCTACCCTATCTCATTCTATACTACACTTTAGGATTTCAATAAAAATAGAATAACACCCAAAACACAAATAAGTAATAGAGTTGCACTATCTTTATTCATCCATTTCAACTGTCGATACTGACTACGTCCATTCCCTCCTTGATATCCTCTAGCTTCCATAGCTGTAGCAAGAGAATCCGCTCGTTTCAAACTTGTAGCAAATAAAGGAATCAAAATGGGAATCATAGCCTTAACCTTTTGGATTACATTACCTTCCCCAAAATCTACACCACGCGCCTTTTGAGCATTCATAATGCGAATCGTATCATCCATTAAGGTTGGTACAAAACGTAAACTCATGGACAACATGAGCCCAACTTCATGCACAGGAACCTTCAGCTTTTTTAAAGGCCCAAGCAAGGATTCAACTGCTGTTGCTAAGCTGAGTGGCATGGTTGTTAACGTAAGCAAGGTTGAGAAAAAGACGATCAACACAAAGCGGCAAAAAATAATTCCTGCCTGCTCAATCCCAAGACTTGTAATTTTTATAAACCCAATCTCAAGCAAGACATCGCCCCCAGATATAAAGAACAGTTGAAAAAGGGTTGTAAAAGCAATCAGAAAAAACATAGACCGCAAACCTTTTATGAAAAAAGATAAGGGAACTTCTGATAAAGCTACAAATATGCCAGTTGCCACGAAAAGAATTATATTTGTTATTGGATTATTAGCCCAAAAAACAATCATAATTAATAAAATCATCGCCACTAACTTACTACGAGGATCCAGACGATGAACAATCGAATTTCCTGGTATGTAACGACCTAAAATCATATTATCCATTGATGAACTCCTTAAACTCCTCTATCGTTATCGGCAATTGTTTAAAAGAAACTCCTCTGTTAGCTAGTCTTTGAGCAAATCTTGTAATTTTTGGAACACCTAATTGGATTTTTCCCATAAATTCAACCTGTTGAAAGACAAGACTTGGTTTCCCACCTTTCACTAGCTTTCCTTTTTCCATCACATATACTTGATCAGCAAATTCGGCAACGTCATCCATCAGATGGGTTACTAAAACAATCGTTATGCCGTCTTGATGAAGCTTTTTAAACAAGTTCATCAACTCTTTTCGACCAATTGGATCCAAACCAGCTGTTGGCTCGTCTAAAACTAAGATCTTAGGTTCCATTGCTAAAATTCCAGCAATAGCAACCCTTCTCATCTGACCACCTGAAAGTTCAAACGGACTTCGTTCAAAGAGGGATTCATCAATTCCTACTAAAGCCAGTTTTTCACGCGCAATAGCCTCTGCCTCTTCTACAGAAACTCCAAAATTTTGAGGTCCAAAAGCCACATCTTTCAAAACTGTTTCCTCAAAAATTTGATTCTCTGCAAACTGAAATACCAACCCAACTTGTTTACGAATTTGACGAATTTCCTTATTAACTGATGTGGGTGTAATCAATGTATCAAAAACGCGAACACTTCCCTCTGTAGGAACGAGTAACCCATTCAAAAGCTGCAAAATTGTGGATTTTCCACTTCCTGTATGCCCAATAATCGCAGTATAGGAACCATCCTCTATAGTCAAACTGACATCTGACAAAGCAGCTGAAGCAAACGGTGTTCCTTCCTGATACGTATAACTAACATTGTCTAGAATAATTCCCATAAAGCCTCCTCAAGTTCCTCCTCGGTCAGGTAGTGCTCTGGCAATTTTAAACCACTAGCACGCAGTGATTGCTTTAATTGGTTGACAAAGGGTTGATCTAAGCCAATTTGATCTAAATCTGATCTAGAGAATAATTCTCTAGGAGTGCTTGTTGACTCGACCTCTCCTTTTTTCATCACCAAAATACGGTCACTCATAGCAACCTCATCTAAATCATGTGTAATGGAGATAACTGTCATATGGTGGTCTTGACGAATTTTCTGGACTATCTTAATCAACTCTAAGCGTCCCTCTGGATCCAACATACTTGTAGCCTCATCCAAGATTAAAATATCTGGTCGCAAAGCAACAACTCCTGCAATCGCTACCCTCTGTTTCTGACCGCCTGATAAACGAGATGGTTCCTTTTTAGCAAATTCAGCCATCCCAACCAATGATAGAGCCTCAGAAACTCGTTTCTTCATCTCTTCAAGTGGGATTCCTTGGTTTTCTAGGCCAAAGGCAACATCATCTTCGACTGTCGCTCCTACGAATTGGTTATCAGGGTTTTGAAAGACCATACCAATCTTACGCCTTTTTTCCCAGACATTTCCCGGAGTTAGGCAATCACCATCTATCCAAATTTCTCCAGACTCAGCCTCGAGCAAGCCGTCAATCAAACGAACTGTCGTTGATTTTCCACTGCCATTATGACCAACGATAGACAACCATTCTCCACGTTTCACGTGAAACGTAATATTATAAACATCATAGTGTTCTTGATCTGCCTGGTATCGAAATGACAGATTCTTAATTTCAATAATCGATTCCATATCTAGCGAAAGGTTCCTTTAAACAAATACGCACTTCCCTTGAAATAGTCATAGCCAGAATAAATTGTAAAGAACAAGGCAATATAAAGAGTTATCTGACCAAGTAAATTCCAATGGAATAATAAGAAGATAATCGCAAACATCTGGCTAAATGTCTTGATTTTTCCTGGCATTGCTGCAGCTAAAACAGTACCTCCGGTTTCAACTAAAAGCAAGCGCAAACCAGTAACTGCAAGTTCACGACAAATGATAATAGCCACCACCCAAGCAGGAGCCATATCGAGACCAACTAACATAATAAACGCTGACATAACCAATAACTTATCAGCCATTGGATCAGCAAATTTCCCAAAATTGCTAACGACTTTCCATTTTCTAGCTAAATAGCCGTCTAGATAGTCAGTGATACTTGCAATGGCAAAAATAATTGCTGCTATTTTATGTAACACAGGAGATGGTTCAAATGATAGAAGGAGAATAAAAATTGGAATAAATAAAATTCTACCAAGCGTAAGTATATTAGGAATATTTTCTTTTTTCATATTATCCTTCCTTATTTTGAACTCACTATTAGTCTAATCCATCCAGTTTGACCGGTTAATTTCGACGTATCAATTTCTTGATTATCGATTTTGATTTTCACGCCTTTAACAACTCCTAATGTGATCGTTACCGGAGAGCCTTTAGAAACCGTTGTTTTAGCTGTTTTATTATTTGGCTCCAGAGTCGTTCCTCCAGCTAAATTAGTATCTGAAACACTAATCCAACTTGTCGCATCCGATACAGAGAATTGAAGTTCGGCAGTATCTTTTGCAGTTTTATATTCTGCTGAAATAACATCTCCTTGACCTGAAACAGTCACAGTAGATGCCTCGCTCGAACTTGATGTGCTAGTGGTTTGGTTAGTAGTTGTTGATTCACTACTTGTTGCATTTGTAGTTGTCGTAACAACATTATAGTTGGCTGCAGTTGTCTCTGTTGGTTGTGTTTGAATATAATTCCAAACATAGTAGGTTACGAAAAGTAAAATTGATAAAGAGAATAGAATGAAGTAAAAAAGTGGAAGAAAAGAACGTTTCTTACGATTAGAACGTCTACGACCTGATAGCTCTATCTCATCAACATCAACCTCTTCATAGGTAATCATACTGCCCGAATCATAAGCGTCTAAAACTATATTTTCATCTAATTCAACTGCCCAAGCATACTTTCTCAAAAAAGAACGAGCATAAAAAGGACTAGGTAATTTATCAAAATCATCTGATTCTAGGGCCTCTAGCAAATCAAGTTGAATATCTGTCTTACGCTGCAACTCCTCCAAACTTAAACCTTGGTTAATTCTTGCTAAACGTAAAACTTCACCGATTGTCTTTTTTCTCATACTTACCATTCCTTCTTTCTAGTTTATATTATTCCCCTAATTGATAATCATAGTGGAAAAATTGTATACTCAACTATTTCACTATTATCGATAAAATGATGCCCTACCTCTAGAACATCTTCCAAGGTTATTTCCTGTATAATTTTGGGCAAATCAAACAAGGTTGATTCGTCAGTATGTGACTGATACTGAGTTGCAATAAATTCTAGAGAATTCATATTATGGATAAATTCTCCATAAATTTCACTCTTTACTAAATCAAGATGCTCTTCTGACACATCTGGATCTGTTACAAAATTTTGAATCGCCTTTCGAAATTGGTGCGAAATGCCCACAGGTTCTTTTGTATCCATTGTCAACATTAAGAAATTAAAACGACGATTGATTTCAACTTCCAAGGATAACGAAGAATCTAGTTTCCCAGTTTCATACAAATTCTGAAATCGTTTTGACGTCCATCCAAACATCATCGTAAATAGCGCCTTCAATAAGACTCCATATCGATAACAATCCATATCCCCCATCTCAGTATTTGTTCGAACTCCAATAGCTAACTTAGGAGAAGCTACATCCATACGAATACTCTCCACTTTCTTCACAGGATGTAAAGCTATTTTTTCTCGGGGAGTTTCATCTATCGGATTCCCAGTATTTCTATTAGAAAAATAATCCTGTATCAATTCTAACTCAAAATTCCCGACAAGAAAAATATGGCTATTGATAGGAGCGTAAAACTCATCAAAATTATCTCGTAAATCTTCTAAACGAATAGCTTCTATAGATTTTTCAGTACCAACAATATCCGAAGCTAAAGGGGTTTCCGGATAAAGATTTGCAAGAGTTTTAAAAAATAAGCAGGAATCTGGATCATCTTGGTACATTTCGCGCTCTTGCTGGATAATATCCTTTTCACGTTCAACTGATTCTTCAGTGATATGAAAACCTGTAACGAGTTCTTCAAGCAAATCCAAACACTCTATAACACGATCAGATGTTGAAAATAGATAGCTAGTATTTGTAAAGCTTGTAAAGGCATTGCTTTCTGCTCCTAGTTCAGTAAAAGCAGCCATAATATCTTCAGAGTTTTCTCTTTCAAAAAGTTTATGTTCTAAAAAATGAGCAATTCCATTAGGATATGATTTCTTTTTTCCATCTTTAGCTGTAAACTCTGTGTCAACTGAACCAACTTGAACAGTTGCCACACCATATACCTCGTTAAAGTCATTTTTTGGAAGTAAAGAAACTGTCAAGCCGTTTTTTAATGTTGCTTGATAAAGAGTTTCCTTTACAGCAGGATAATATTTCTCTTGAAAAGTTACTCTAGTCATTCTGCTCCTTCCATAAAATAAATTGCCTGCAATTTCAAACTAGATGCCACCCTACAGATTTCATCCCTGTCAACTTGCTCTAGCTGCTCTATCAAAGTTTCTTGGTCTAAAACTGATTTACCAAAAAAGAGGCTTAAGTATTCTCTATCTATAATCGAATCTTGATTATCCTGACTCAACAACATCGTCCTAAGAATCATTTCCTTAGTCTGATTGATTTCTACATCAGTAAATCTACCATTTTTTATAGCTAACAATTGATCGTTCATCAGTTTTCTTACTTTATTTCGCTCCTGACGATTGATGCCAGCAAATAATCGCAAAAATCCACTAAAAAGATCTAAGTGACTGGATACAGTATAGGCCAACCCTTCCTTTTCCCGAACTTGAGTAAATAATTTAGAATGTGGAAAAGCCCCTAGTAAACCATTTACAAGAAGTAAAGCCATTTTTTGATCATCCCCATAACCAATTGTGCTATGGTAACCCATTTCTAGAATAGACTGACCAAGTTTTTTTCTGATGATTCCCTCTCTAAGAACATTTGAATACTCTTGTCGATATTGGATATTTACAGTTGCTTTACGACCTGTCAAGGGAAATTTTTTCAAATTTTCTAGAATTTCGACTTCATTAAAGTCTCCTAAGAAGAATAAATCTATTCTATCTTCGCTTAGCATTTTTTCAAAACTTGAATAACTCGTCTCAGAAGTCTCTTCTGAAATCCTAGAGATCAAATCTCTAGGAACTAACTGCATTGATTCTTCTTGGAAAAACAACTGATCCAATTCCTTATGTGCAGAGAAAAACGGGTCTTCTAATTCTGATTCCAGTCTAGCTAACAATTGTTTCTTTTCAATTTCAAAAGTATTTTTCTCAAATCCATCCTCATCCAACAAAGGATTAAATAAAACTTGATGCAATAATTCTAAAATTTGGGCAGTTAACACGTTTTTCTTACTTAAAAATTCATCTCGAACATAAGTAAAACTCACATCTACCAGATGACTTTGTCCTCTCCGATAGGCATGAGATGATAAATCTGCCCCATACAAAGCTGCCAAATGTTTCCTAAGAATTTGAGCTGTTGGATAAGTCTTATTTGCGGTTTCAAGCACACTGGCACTTAACATGCGACCAGAAATCAAATCCAGAGATAATGGAGCTGTGAAACGCATGGTTATTTTATTTGTCTTAAACTTTTTAGATTGGATAAAATGCACTGCAATTCCAGGGTATAACTCCATCTTTTACCTCCTTTTAAATAGAGTTCTATTATACCATGAAAACAAAAATTTTTCTTGTTCTCTTTGACTCTTTTAAAATTAAAATCGTTTTCATATCTCGGGTTTTCCCTCCACTATTTTAACTAAAATATGGTATAATACCAAAGATTGAGGTGAACTATGGAATACAAATTATTTGAAGAATTTATTACGCTCCAAGCTCTTCTGAAAGATCTTGGAATCATACACAGCGGTGGTGCTATTAAATCCTTTTTAGCCGACCATCTTGTATATTTTAATGGAGAATTAGAAAATCGACGGGGTAAAAAAATTAGGACTGGTGATACTATTGACATTCCTGATTTAAAAACACACATTGTTTTAGTTCAACCCAATCTAGAGGAACTAGAGAAGTTTCAACAAGACAAAATTGAGAAAGAGCGTGTCGCTAAGCTTGTAAAGGAAATGAGCAAGAAGGTACAAAAAAAGCCAGCGGAAAAGAACCCGTCAACAAAAGCAAAAAGTGCACCACGTTTCCCAGGTAGGTAAATATGTGGCTGAAAAACCTATCTATTAAACAATTTCGTAACTACCGTGATACAGAAATTGAATTCAATCCAAAACTAAATGTTTTTGTCGGCCGAAATGCCCAAGGAAAAACCAATCTTCTTGAGAGCATCTATTTTTTAGCTCTAACAAGAAGCCACCGTACAAAGACAGATAAAAATTTAATTCAATTTGAAGAAGAACAACTGCAAGTTTCTGGAATCTTGCAAAAGAAAACAGCGAGCATTCCACTCGAAATTGACCTAACACAAAAAGGGCGAATTACTAAAGTAAATCACTTAAAGCAAGCTCGTCTATCAGACTATATTGGTCATATGAATGTTGTCTTATTTGCCCCAGAAGATTTACAACTTGTCAAAGGCGCTCCGGCCATTCGTCGTAAATTCATTGACATGGAGTTAGGTCAAATCAAACCAATTTACTTGTCAGACCTGTCAAGTTATAACCACATCCTTAAACAGAGAAATAGCTATCTAAAATCTACACAAAATATTGATGACACTTTTTTATCTGTCCTTGATGACCAACTGGTAGAGTACGGATGTCGTGTAATGATTCATCGAGCTGATTTTATTCAGAAAATGGAACTCTTTGGCAAGAAAAAACATTTTGACATCTCAGATCAGTTAGAGGAACTGTCAATCCATTATCAACCTTCTGTAAACTTTGTTGACAAGAATCATTTGGCTGAATCTTTCTATGCAGCTCTTCAAAAAAGTAGATCCAGAGATTTATTTAAAAAGAATACGGGAGTTGGTCCTCATCGAGATGATATGATTTTCATGATTAATGGAATGGAAGCAAGTTTTGGAAGTCAAGGGCAACATCGTAGCTTGGTACTTTCTATAAAACTTGCTGAAATCGAATTGATGGAAAGCATCACCAAGGAATCTCCAATTCTTTTACTTGACGATGTTATGAGTGAACTTGACAATACTCGTCAACTTAAATTGTTAGAAACTATTTCTCAGAATATCCAAACCTTTATTACAACTACTAGTTTAGACCATCTTCAAAACTTGCCTGATACCCTCAGTGTATTTACAGTAAACAGCGGTCAAATAGTTGTAAATTAAAGTTTACAGTTTTATCAAAACAAAAAATCTCCTGTCAAACAGGAGATTTTTTGTTTACATTGAGTAGTTTGGAGCTTCATTAGTGATTTGCACATCGTGTGGATGGCTTTCTTTTAGACCCGCACCAGACATTTCGATAAATTGAGCATTGTCATGCAATTCTTTAAGATTAGCTGCACCACAATAACCCATACCAGAACGGATACCACCAATCATTTGGAAGACGATATCAGCAGCAGCTCCTTTATAAGCAACACGTCCTTCAATTCCTTCTGGAACGAGTTTGTTTGCTTCATTAACAGAACCTTGGAAGTAACGGTCGCTTGAACCTTTCTTCATTGCGGCGATTGAACCCATACCACGGTATGTCTTGAACTTACGTCCTTGGAAGATTTCAGTTTCTCCTGGAGCTTCATCTGTTCCTGCAAACATTGATCCAAGCATTACTGCATTTCCACCAGCAGCAAGAGCTTTAACAATATCTCCAGAATACTTGATTCCGCCATCAGCAATGATTGTTTTACCATATTCACGCGCCACTGCTGCAGCATCGTAAATAGCTGTAACTTGAGGAACTCCAACACCTGCGATTACACGAGTTGTACAGATTGAACCTGGTCCAATACCGACTTTAACAACGTCAACACCTGCATCATAAAGGGCACGCGCACCTTCAGCAGTAGCGATATTCCCAGCAATCAGTGTACGGTCTGGGAAATGCGCACGGATTTCAGCAATTTTACGAAGAACCCCTGCTGAGTGACCATGGGCAGTATCGATGACAATGGCATCCGCCCCTGCTTCAAAGAGGGCTTCAGCACGTTCAAATGTATCAGAAGTAACACCTACCGCACCAGCGACTAGAAGACGACCGAATTCATCTTTTGCAGCATTTGGAAATTCGATTACTTTTTCAATATCTTTAATGGTGATTAAACCAGATAGACGTCCTTCCTCATCAACTAGAGGTAATTTCTCAATACGGTGTTCTTGAAGAATACTCTCTGCAGTTTTTAAGTCTGTACCAACCGGAGCAGTAACTAGGTTTTCACTAGTCATGTGTTTTGAAATTGGTTGATTGTAGTCAGAAATGAAACGCAGATCTCGGTTGGTCAAAATACCAATTAACTTACGGTTTTCAAGAGTTTCAACCACTGGGACACCACTGATACGGTAACGGCCCATGAGTTCATCTGCTTCAGCGATGGTATGTTCCGGAGTCAAGAAGAATGGATCAATGATAACACCATTTTCAGAACGTTTTACCTTTCGAACTTCATCTGCCTGTTGTTCGATAGACATATTTTTATGGATAACTCCAAGTCCACCTGCACGCGCGATTGCAATGGCCATTTGGCTTTCTGTTACAGTGTCCATTGCAGCTGTAATAATTGGGATATTTAAAGTCAAATTATCTGCCAATTTTGTTGTTAAATCCGCATCATTAGGCAACACATGACTCTCTGCTGGAATTAGCAATACATCATCAAAGGTAAAACCTTTTTTCAAAAATTTAGTGTCCCAATTAGACATTGAAGTTTCCTCTTTTCTTTCTTTATTGAGCTAAACGCTTTTTGTATTGTATCTATCATACCATTCTATGAAAATTTGTCAATTAAATTTATAAGAGAATAAATAAAAAACTATCCCTCTTATTTTAAAGAAGAAATAGTTTTATAGTTCATATTTTATCCATTAATGAAAGTAATTTAACCCCATTGCTGATTTAACTTCCGATAAGGTTTGACCAGCAACTTCTCGAGCTTTTTCACTACCTTTTTGAAGCATATTATAAACCTCACCCATATCTTTAGCATATTCTAGGCGACGTTCACGGATTGGACCAAGTTCACGTTCTAGGATTTCAAGTAGGTAGCGTTTGGTCTTAACATCACCAAGACCTCCACGTTGATAATGTTCCTTCATTTCAGCAATTTCTTGAGCATCCTCTGGTCGACCGAATACATCCAAGTAATGGAAAACCATATTTCCTTCAATCTTACCTGGATCCTCAACACGAATATGGTCTGGATCTGTATACATACTCATTACTTTTTTACGCAAAGTATCCGCATCATCAGCTAGGTAAATACCATTATTGAGTGATTTCGACATTTTCGCATTGCCATCAAGTCCTGGTAAACGTCCTGCTCCTTCATGCTCAGGATAAATTCCTTCTGGTTCTACTAAAACATCACAGTTATAGGCATGGTTGAAGGAACGCACAATTTCACGTGTTTGTTCAATCATCGGCTTTTGATCATTCCCTACTGGAACTAAGTTCGCCTTAAATGCTGTAATATCTGCTGCTTGCGAGATTGGATAAACTAAAAATCCAGTTGGAATACTTTCTCCAAAGCCTTTTTGAGCAATTTCAGTCTTTACGGTTGGATTTCGTTCCAAACGAGCTAATGAAACTAGGTTCATATAGTACATAGACAGCTCTGCCAATTCTGGAATCTGACTTTGAATAAAAATTGTTGATTTATTAGGATCTAAGCCCACTGCAAGATAGTCCAAGGCAACATTTCCAATAGATTCTACAATAGTTTGTGGATCTTTTGCATGATCTGTTAGAGCTTGCTGGTCAGCTAAAAAAATAAACATGTCATATTTATTTTCTTCTTGTAGTAATACACGATTTTTCAAACTGCCAACGTAGTGCCCAATATGTAATTTCCCCGTTGGACGATCTCCTGTTAAAATAATGGGTTTACTCATCTTATTCTCCTTTGATATGGTCCTTTCAATTATAGCATTTTTTTAATAAAAAGACAGATAATTTTTTTATTCAAACAATAGAGACGTTGCCTCTTTCAACTGTAAAGGCATTGTCAATCTTCTTTACAGAAAATTGACAGACAAAAATTTGAATATTTCCGTATTTTCTAGTAGAATAAATATAATACACATATAGGAGAAAAACATTGCTTACAGTATCAGATGTTTCACTACGTTTCAGTGATCGTAAACTATTTGATGATGTCAACATCAAATTTACAGAAGGAAATACTTATGGCTTGATTGGGGCTAATGGTGCCGGAAAATCAACATTTTTAAAAATTTTGGCTGGAGACATTGAACCTACCACAGGTCATATTTCTCTTGGTCCAAATGAACGTCTATCCGTTCTTCGACAAAACCATTTTGACTATGAGGATGAACGTGCGATTGACGTTGTTATTATGGGTAACGAAAAACTATACAGCATCATGAAAGAAAAAGATGCTATTTATATGAAGGCAGATTTTTCAGATGAAGATGGTGTACGAGCAGCTGAACTAGAAAGTGAATTTGCCGAACTTGGTGGTTGGGAAGCTGAAAGTGAAGCTTCTCAGCTTCTACAAAATTTAAATATTCCTGAAGATCTCCATTACCAAAATATGAGTGAACTTGCAAATGGTGATAAAGTGAAGGTTCTCCTTGCTAAAGCTCTTTTTGGTAAACCAGATGTCCTTCTTTTGGATGAACCAACCAATGGTCTCGACATTCAGTCTATCACTTGGCTAGAAAACTTCTTAATTGACTTTGATAACACCGTCATTGTTGTTTCCCATGACCGTCACTTTTTAAATAAAGTATGTACTCATATGGCAGACCTTGACTTTGGAAAGATTAAACTATACGTTGGTAACTATGACTTCTGGAAAGAATCCTCTGAACTTGCTGCCAAATTGCTAGCAGACCGCAATGCAAAAGCTGAAGAAAAAATTAAGCAACTTCAAGAATTCGTTGCTCGATTCTCTGCAAATGCTTCTAAATCTAGACAGGCAACTTCACGTAAAAAAATGCTTGACAAAATTGAGTTGGAAGAAATCGTACCATCTAGTCGTAAATACCCATTTATCAATTTTAAAGCTGAACGAGAAATTGGTAATGATCTCTTGACAGTAGAAAACTTGTCTGTCAAGATTGACGGTGAAATTATCTTAGATAATATCAGTTTTATCCTACGCCCAGGTGATAAGACAGCTCTTATCGGACAAAACGACATTCAAACGACTGCATTGATTCGTGCAATCATGGGGGATATCGAGTATGAAGGGACTGTCAAGTGGGGAGTTACAACTAGTCGCTCTTACTTACCAAAAGACAATTCAGCTGATTTTGCTGGCAGTGAATCTATTCTTGACTGGCTCCGTCAATTCGCAAGTAAAGAAGAAGATGACAACACTTTCTTGCGTGGTTTCCTAGGTCGTATGCTCTTCTCTGGAGACGAAGTTAACAAACCTGTAAACGTCTTGTCAGGAGGAGAAAAGGTGCGCGTGATGCTCTCAAAACTCATGCTTTTGAAATCAAATGTACTTGTACTTGACGATCCTACAAATCACTTAGACTTGGAATCTATCTCAAGCTTGAACGATGGATTGAAAAACTTTAAAGAGTCCATCATCTTTGCCAGTCACGACCATGAGTTTATTCAAACTTTGGCTAACCACATTATTGTCTTATCTAAAAACGGCGTCATCGATCGTATTGATGAAACCTATGATGAATTCTTAGAAAATGCTGAAGTTCAAGCAAAAGTCAAAGAACTTTGGAAGGATTAAAATAGATTATAAAAACTCAGTTGGATTAATTCAACTGAGTTTTTATAATTATTAGTTACTTGTAAATCATTCGATGTAAGTTCTGTCAAGTTGTTTTCTTTTAAAACATTCATTGTTTCACGTGAAACTTTTTTAATCTTCCTCCATTTTTTTAGGTTGATAAGCTAGCATACCTAATCCTATGAATAGGACTAAAGTTATGAGAAGGAAAACCACCTGATGGTGAATATTTCCTGTCATAGAAATGGTTTGTCTCAATCCTGAAACTGAATAACTCATTGGTAACCAAGGATTGACAGCTTTAAAGAAATCATTAGTCAAAGCAAGTGGATAAGTTCCTGCACTTGATGCTAATTGTAATAATAGTAAAATAAGAGAGAAGAAAGCACCTAAGCGACTATTCCATGTTGTTAACGCGGTTACTATAGACATAAAGGTCAAACTTGCGATGATGATTAAGAACAAGGTTCTCATTTCATGATTTGCCGTTAGACCGATAAGATGAACTCCTCCATAGACTAAGACAGCTGCTAAAACAGCTATAACTCCATTTATTTCGAAACGAGATTTAACCCAAGCCCAACGACTTTCAGGATGACGACCTGAAGGTAACTTAGCAAAAATCATATTTGTTGATAACGCAGCAACAAAGAGGGCGACTGATATCATATAAGGAGCCATGGCAATTCCATTTACAGGAGCTTGATCATTATCTGTTTTTGAAAGACTCAAAGGCTCAGAAAATACTTCTGCATTTTTAGAATCTGTCGATGCTGATTTTAGTTGATCACTAGCACTACTTAATCCCTGTCCTAAGTCAGAAACACCTACCTGTAAACTTCCAATACCAGCAGTTAACGTTGCTCCACCTTCTGCTAATTTACCAGCACCATCTGCAATTTTCATTGCTCCACTTTCTAACTGAGAGCTAGCTGAAAGCAATTGACTTGATTTATCTGTCAACTGACTAGAGCCTAGCTGTATTTTATCAAGTCCTGCAATTAATTCCGGACTCTTGCTATTTAATTGGTTAGAACCAAATGATAGTTTTTCAATACCTGATACTAATTCTGGAGTTTTCCCAGCTAGTGTATCCAAACCGGTTGTCAAGGTTGAAGAGTTTTCCGTCAACTTGGTTGATCCAGAAACCAATTGATCTAAACTTGTTGTTAAAATTGTATTCTTTTCACTTAGTTGGTTTACACCTAAAGAGATAGTATCCAATCCCTTAGTATACTCATTAACTCCAGTTTCAATTGATTGACTTCCAGGAAGCAATTGATTATCCACAGCATTTTGCAACTGTGTAACTCCAGTTGACATAGTTGTCAAGGAAGTGGAAGCTAGAGGTAAAACTTGGTTTGCTTTAGTCTGTAAAGTAGAAAGATTAGAGACTGGTTGATTTACATTTCCCAAGTTTTCTTTTAAGTCTCCTACTGTTATCAAAATTGCTTTTGCTGACTCTATCGTAGAATTAGAATTATTTGAAACAGCTGCAGTCAATTCTTTTTTCTGAGTATCAGTAAGAGATTGATAAGTTGCTGTTGCTTGAAGATTGTTAAGAGTTTTCTCTTGCTCTGTTTGACTATTAGTCACAATAGTTTGAGCAAGAGTAGATATATTCGCTAAATTATTAGATATTGTACTTTTAAGTTCAGTATTATCTGAAATAGTTACAGCTTGAAGTGCTTTATTCAATTCATCTAAACTAGTTGCTAATTGAGTGATCTCCTCTTTTTGTTGAGATGAAGTATTCAATTGAGTAGAAATTTCTTTAATTCCTTTATTTAATTGAGTAATGCCATCTCTCAATGTATCTGATTGACTAGATAGTTGGTTTGTTCCAATTGATAGTTTGTCAACCCCACTTGTGTAAGCATTGACACCAACTGAAAATTGATTGAGACCTGTATTGAGTTTTGAAACTCCACCAGCGTATGCCTTCATCCCTGTATTTAATTGATTGACACCTGATACCAATTCAGGTGTCTTAGAAGATAGCTGATTAAGTCCAGTATCAACCTGTGAAACTGCACTTGTATAGCTCTGTAAACCATCATTAAATGTTCCTAAGCCACTATTTAGTTGCTTTACTCCTGACACATAGGTTGTCAAGCCTTTTGTAAATTGTTCACTTCCATCCGAGAAAGTTAAACTTGAACTAGCTAAAGTATCAAGATTTGAAGACAATGTTTGACTTCCTTCAGCTAACTGACCTGCTCCGTTAGCCAATTGTTCACTTCCATCTGCAGCTTTCGTTAGACCAGATTTTAAATCTCCCATCTTTTGAAATAAAGCTTTTGTATAAGTCTCAGTTACACTGGCAGAAACATTCTGTTTTAATTGCGTCATAGCAGAATCACTCATTTTACTTGCAATGAAGCTATGTCCACTAGAAGTTTGATAATCAATATTCATCTGTTCTGGGTGATTTGTTAAAATAGAAGCGGCTTTTTCAGACAAGTCACTTGGCAAAGTGACTACCATATAGTAATCACCATCTTCAAGTCCTTTTTTACCTTCTTCCTCATTTACAAAATGAAAATCCAAGGATTTATTTTCTTTTAAATTAGACACCATGTCTTTTCCAATATCCATTGTATTTCCATTGTAAGTCGCTTCCTTATCATTATTTACCACCGCTACAGGCAACTCTGATAATTGGCCATATGGGTCCCACATAGATGATAAAAATATGATATTGTATAAAGCTGGAATGAGAGAAATTCCTATCATTACAATGATAAAGGTTGGTTTTTTAAATATTGCTTTCCATTCTTTAAACATATTGTCTCCTTTTTTATACATATTGTCTAAAATTTTGATATAATAGATTATACATTAAAAAATCTAAATTACAAGTTAAAAAATTATATTTTAGACACTACGTCTATTTTTGTTCAAGAGGAGGAACTATGACAGAGAGTAACAAACGCTTAAAAACAAAACGTACTATTGAGAATGCTATGGTTCAATTATTGATGGATCAACCATTTGATCAAATTTCTACTGTTAAACTAGCTGAGAAAGCTGGAATTAGTCGCTCTAGTTTTTATACTCATTACAAAGATAAGTATGATATGATTGAGCATTATCAAAGCAAGCTTTTTCATACCTTTGAGTATATTTTCCAAAAACATGCTCATCATAAAAGAGATGCTATTTTAGAAGTATTTGAGTACCTAGAGTCTGAACCATTGCTAGCTGCTCTCTTATCTGAAAATGGTACAAAAGAAATACAGAATTTCCTAAGGAATAAACTTCACATCATGCTTAGTACAGACCTCCAAAAACGCTTTACGCAGTTAAATTTAAACGAAATTGAATTGGAGTACAGTAGTATTTATCTAACAAATGCGCTATTTGGTGTATGCCAAACTTGGATTGCTCATGGAAAAAAAGAAAGTCCGCAAGAAATGACAGACTTTCTTATGAAAATGCTAGGAGATTAAAAATTAGAAAAAAAGAACACCAATAGTGTTCTTTTTAATCTGACTCCGCCAGTAGGACTCGAACCTACGACATCATGATTAACAGTCATGCGCTACTACCAACTGAGCTATGGCGGATAATATAGTCCGTACGGGATTCGAACCCGTGTTACCGCCGTGAAAAGGCGGTGTCTTAACCCCTTGACCAACGGACCATCTATCTATAGCAGATATAACCATTATATCAATTTCTTACTGATTGTCAATCACTTTTTGGATTTTTTCTCCAGAACATCTTTTAATTTACGAACCTTCAGGCGGGTAATTGGGCAACGATGATCCTCATAGAAAACAACTTCTAAATTTTTTCGATCAATTTCCCTAACATTTCCTATGTTGACAAGAAACGATTTATGAACAGAATAAAATCTTTGAGTATCTTTATCTTTTTCTTGGATATCTGTCATAGTTCCATAAAATTCTTTGGCAAAATTCTTACCAATAATCCGTAACTTGTGAGATACTCCTGTCGTTTCTATATACAAAATGTCATGGTAAGGAATTTTTAAATCATTTCCTTTATAGTTATAGTCAAAATAATCTACAACGTCTTTATTTTCAAGCAACATGTTCTTGGTGTATAAGATACTTTTTTTAATACGTTTCTTAAATAAATCATCATTGATATCTTTATCAATAAAATCCAAGGCTGATACTTGATACTTGTAAGTTAAAGTAGCAAATTCTGAACGACTAGTTATAAAAACGATAATTGCATAAGGATTGTGATGGCGAATAAATTGTGCAACTTCAAATCCTTTTTTCTCAATTCCATGAATATCGATATCTAGAAAATAAAGTTGATTTACTTCATCATTTTCGATGTATTCTTTAAATTCTCGTTCTTTACCTGTTGTTTTGTAAGAAATAGGAATATTTAATTCTTTGGAAATTTCATCCAATGTTTTTTCTAGCCTAACTTGATGTTGAATAACATCTTCTAAAATTAATACTTTCATTCAAATTCTCTCTTAAATCTAATAATCTGTCTAAATGTACTTTCTTCTATCTCGGTTTCTAAAATAATATTTTCATACTTATCTAAAATTTCTTTAACATTATTAAGACCTATTCCTCTATTTCTACCTTTAGTAGAAAAACCTAGTTCAAACAAATCTTCTGAAGGCGACATAGTGATTTTACATGAATTTTGAATCACGATAACTGTCTCCAAGTCCATCCTAATCACTGCAACTTCCATTTGTTTCAAATAACTTTCAGCAGCCCCCTCAACAGCGTTGTTCAGCAAAACACTCATTATACGAACAAGATCAAGTAAATCAATTGACAATCTTGTAATGGTATCCTTTACCTCTAGTGTAAACTCTACGTCATTATTTCGTGCATATACAATAGACTGAGCTATCAAACTTCGTAAAGCTGAATCTTCTATGTTATTTAAATCAAAGTAAGTATACTTTTCTGAACGCAGTTTTTTATTTACTTTCACTAAAACTTCGTTGTAAACTCTGTCAATTTCTTGTAAATTTCCACTGTCAATCGCCATTTGCATGCTAACAAGCATTCCTGCATAGTCATGACGAAAACCACGAATTTCATTATACAAGCCAACGATTTCATCAGTGTAAGTCTGTAAATGTTCCTGTTCAAATTTCTTCTGTTTTAGAGCAATCTCTCTTTCAATCTGAACCTTATAAGAATTCATCGCAAAGAAAGTTAGCAATAAACAAATAAATACTATTGATGCTAAAATACTACCAAAACTATTAAAATGCGAATGAATACTAACCATATCTGAAATGAACAATAAAATCTGCAAAGCAAAGAAGGCAAGTATAACTTTTTTAAAAAATGGATAGAGGTAATCTTTATCGAAATATTTAACTTCAAGGTTAAAATAAGTAATAATTTTTTTAATAATAAAATAAGTTAGTAATAAAACTACTACAAAAAAGATATCTTCATATTTTGTTACGAAAGAATCTCCTATTATGGAAGATAAAGTTACTGATAAAAAAGTATGAGTGCTATGATATAATAAAGATAATATAAGACTGATAAAAATAGCCTTGCACTTATCATATTTTTTTAATCCAATTAGATAAGCAAAGATAATACAGGTAAATGAAATTTTTTCCATTCCAAATCCATCTAAAGAAATAAAATGTAATAAAGTTTCAACTATAATCTGTAATATAAAAACCCAAAAAATAAACAAATATCTTTCTTTTTTTGTTACCTTACAAATTAGTTCATAGCTATTTGTTAGAATAAGAATATGAAGAATAACTATGAGTATTTTCAATAAATCCATCACGTTTCCCTAGAATGTTATCTATTTTTTCCTTTTTTGAAAAAGATTTGCAAAAAAAGAAGTAATTCTTCTATCCCCACCTTGAATTTCTTGCAATTCTTTTTCTGTAAGTTCTTTGAACTGTTCCAATTTAACTGTTTCTTTCATGTGAAAGTCTCCTTTGATTTTGTTTTTTCTGTAAATTAACTTACAAACCTATTATACAAAATGGAGACTACTTTAGAATCATTCATTCTCAACTGTACTTTTTTGTACCTGAAATGCAATTTTTTACAAAAAACGCTGGGAAAACCCAGCGATAAATCTAGTATATGATCCCAGCAGGATTCGAACCTGCGACCGTTCGCTTAGAAGGCGAATGCTCTATCCAGCTGAGCTATGAGACCCAACTAATTTATCTTATCAAAATAATCGAGAATAGTCAATCCTATTTATGATAAGGGGAACCTTGTTGAATGGTAAAAGCTCGGTATATCTGTTCTGTCAGTACGAGACGCATTAATTGATGTGGGAGAGTTAAACGACCAAAACTTACAGATAAATTGGCTCGTTTTTTCACTTCATTGGATAATCCTAAACTTCCACCTATCACAAAAGTTAAGGTTGAAAAACCATTAATAGATGCTTGTTCCAACTGTTTACTGAATTCTTCAGAAGACAAAGTTTTCCCTTCAATGGCTAGGACAACAACAAATTCCCTATCTCCAATTTTTGAAAGGATTCGATTTCCTTCTACATCCAAGATTTTTGCATTTTCAGAATCACTAGCACGATCAGGTGTCTTTTCATCAGCTAATTCAATTATTTCTATAGTAGCAAAACGAGAAATTCTTTTAGAATATTCAGCGATTCCATCTTTTAGGTACTTTTCTTTTAATTTTCCAACTGTTACAATTTTAATTTTCATGCTTCTATTTTATCATAATCGTATTCTATTCACATCCTATTCACAAATAAAAACAGATAAAATAGCAATAGATTCACAAGATTTTAATAGTTTTCCACAGATTGTTTAAAACTTAAACTTTTTTAAGTTATGATTAAGTTAATAATTTTATACTTTCATCAATAAAACAAATTTGGAGGTTTTCATGAAAAACTTAAACAAGTTTTCAAAAAAATTTGGACAACTTTTACTAGTTATTCTTATCAGCTTTTTTAGTGGTCTTCTAGGTGGTCTGATTGTATTTCAGTTTAACCAAAAACATGTAAATGGAACACAAAATACTATAACAACCACTCAGACGTATTCAAAAAATGAAAATGCTACTACACAAGCTGTCGACAAGGTCAAAGATGCAGTTGTATCTATTATTACCTATTCAGGTAATTCGCAAAATAGATTTAACGGAACTGAAGATACTGATACAGATTCAAATACTGAACAGGTTAATAGTGAAGGTTCCGGTGTTATCTATAAGAAAGAAGGTGAATCTGCCTACTTAGTTACTAATACTCACGTTATTAATGGAGCTAAGAAAGTCGATATTCGATTAGCTGATGGAACAAAAGTACCAGGTGAAATTGTTGGTTCTGATACTTATTCTGATATTGCAGTAGTTAAAATCTCTTCAGAAAAAGTTTCTACAGTTGCTGAATTTGGTGACTCAAATCAACTATCTGTTGGGGAAACTGCTATCGCAATCGGTAGTCCTTTAGGTTCAGAATACGCAAATACAGTTACACAAGGAATTGTATCAAGTTTGAACAGACACGTTTCTTTGAAATCTGAAGACGGCCAAGCTATTTCAACGAATGCCATTCAAACGGATACAGCTATTAATCCTGGTAACTCAGGAGGTCCTTTGATCAATATTCAGGGACAAGTTATAGGTATTACATCAAGTAAAATTGCCTCTAATGGTGGAACATCTGTAGAAGGTCTTGGTTTTGCAATTCCAACAAATGATGTTAAGAATATTATTAATCAGTTGGAAAAAGAAGGAAAAGTAACTCGACCAGCGCTTGGTATCCACATGGTTAATTTAACAAACCTCAGCACAGCTGATATTAAAAAATTGAAACTTCCTGATAAAGTCACTTCTGGTGTAGCTGTTCGAACTGTTCAAAAAAACATGCCTGCAAATGGACATTTACAACAATATGATGTTATCACAAAAGTAGATGATACTAAGATTTCATCTACTACTGAATTGCAAAATGTTCTATATAGTCACTCAATCGGAGATGAAATAACTATAACTTATTACCGAAATGGTAAGGAAGAAAAAACTAAAATCAAATTAGACAAGAGCACTAGCGATTTAAATCAATAGTTTACATATTTGTAAACTTACTTTACAGAATATCAAAGTTGTGATACTGTAGAAATATGGAAGAATTTAAACTAATTCATATAAGTGACATTCAAAAAAATCCTTATCAACCTCGAAAAGAATTTTCAGAAGAGAAAATAAAAGAACTTGCTCAATCTATCAAAGAGAATGGTCTTATTCAACCGATTATCGTTCGTCAATCTCCAGTTATTGGATACGAAATCCTAGCTGGAGAAAGACGATATCGTGCATCTATAGTAGCTGGATTATCAGAAGTTCCTGTAATCATCAAAAAACTTTCTGATCAGGATATGATGATTCACTCAATCATTGAAAATTTGCAGCGTGAAGACTTAAATCCGATTGAGGAAGCAAAAGCTTATCAATCTTTAATTGATAAAGGGTATACTCACGCAGAAATTGCTGATAAAATGGGGAAATCACGTCCCTATATTACAAATATTGTTCGCTTACTAACACTACCTAATTTTATTCTAACGGAAGTAGAAACTGGAAAATTATCTCAAGCACATGCTAGACTTCTAATTCAACTACCTGTTGAAGAACAAAAAAAATTACTCCATCATATTCTGACAGATAATTTATCAGTTCGACAGGTAGAACGTCTAGTTCAAGAAGAAAAAAAGAAGAAAAAAAGCAAAGAAAAAGATTACTTTATCAAGGAAGAAGAAGAAAATTTGAAAAAATTGTTAGGATTAGATGTCCAAATCTTCCTTCAAAAAAAAGAGGCAGGAAAAATAACTATCTCATTTCATAATCAAGAAGAGTACCAACGTTTTATTAACAGTCTGAAATAAGGCTGTTATTTTATTTTTCTCAACTCACAGACTTATCCACTAAATAAATATAAATAAAACCAAGAAAATCACAAATAATAGCTGTTATCCACAATTTGTGGATAAATCTTTTAAACATTGTGGATTGTTTTTCACAAGTTGTGGAAAAAATGCTTACTATATGGTAAAATAAGTTAAGATTATACCTTTTAGAAAAGGAGGAGTTTGTTATTGAAAGAAAAACAATTTTGGAATCAGATTTTAGAATTAGCTAAAGAAAGATTGACACGATCAATGTTTGATTTCTATGTAACACCTGCTGAATTAATAAAGGTCGAGGAAAATGTAGCTACCATATTTTTGCCAAGATCTGAAATGGAAATGGTTTGGAGTACAAAACTCAATGATATTATTGTAGCTGTTGGTTTCCAAATCTATGATACTGAGATAAAAGCGCAATATGTATTGACTAAGGAAGATTCTGACTCCTCCGATATAACAACAACTGTTGAAAATAGTAGTCAACAACAAGAACAAACTATAAAATCTATACCTTATTCAGAAACAGGACTTAATAAAAACTATACCTTTGATAATTTTGTCCAAGGAGATGGAAACATTTGGGCAAAATCGGCTGCATTAGCTGTATCAGAAGATTTAGCACTTACATATAACCCTCTTTTTATATACGGAGGACCTGGTCTTGGTAAAACTCACTTGCTCAATGCTATTGGTAATGAAATTTTAAAAAATATTCCTAGTGCGCGTGTTAAGTATATTCCTGCAGAAAGTTTTATAAATGACTTTCTTGATCATTTAAGACTTGGGGAAATGGAAAAATTTAAAAAGACTTACCGAAATCTCGATCTTTTGTTGATTGATGATATTCAGTCTCTAAGTGGAAAAAAAGTTGCAACGCAAGAAGAGTTTTTCAATACATTTAATGACCTTCATAATAAACAAAAACAGATTGTCCTAACTAGTGATCGAAGTCCTAAGCAATTAGAAGGAATGGAAGAAAGACTTGTCACGCGCTTTAGCTGGGGATTAACTCAAGCAATTACTCCTCCTGACTTTGAAACACGTGTTGCTATTCTTCAAAGTAAGACTGAAAATTTAGACTACAATTTTCAAAGTGATACATTGGAATACTTAGCAGGTCAATTTGATTCTAATGTTCGTGAACTTGAAGGAGCAATTAATGATATTACTTTAATTGCTAGAGTAAAGAAAATTACTGATATCACAATTGATATTGCTGCAGAAGCCATACGAGCTCGCAAACAAGATATTAGCCAAATGCTTGTTATTCCAATTGAAAAGATTCAAACTGAAGTAGGAAACTTTTATGGTGTTAGTGTAAAAGAACTAAAAGGAATAAGGCGTGTTCAAAACATTGTTTTAGCAAGACAAGTAGCTATGTACCTAGCAAGAGAACTAACCGATAATAGTCTTCCAAAAATAGGAAAAGAATTTGGGGGAAAAGACCACACTACAGTCATTCATGCCCACGCTAAAATTAAATCTTTGATTGAGGAAGATAACAATCTCCGCTTAGAAATCGAAGCTATCAAAAAGAAAATAAAATAACTTGTGGATAACTTTTACTTTTTAATCTTTTTTATACACATTTTTTAAACAAGCAAAAAAGTTTATATTCTGCCTATCAAGCTATTTTTTCCACAGATTTCACACACTCTATTATTACTATTTTCTTTCTAATTATAAAAATAAATAAAGGAGAATCCATGATTCATTTTTCAATTAATAAAAATTTATTTCTACAAGCGTTAAATACTACTAAAAGAGCTATTAGTTCAAAAAATGCTATTCCTGTTTTATCAACTATCAAAATCGATGTGAATAATGAAGGAATTACATTGATTGGTTCAAATGGTCAAATTTCAATTGAAAACTTCATTTCTCAAAAAGATGAAAACGCAGGTCTTTTGATTAACTCATTAGGTTCTATCCTTCTAGAAGCTTCTTTCTTTATCAATGTTGTTTCTAGTCTTCCAGATGTGACTCTTGATTTTAAAGAAATCGAACAAGATCAAATTGTACTAACAAGTGGAAAATCAGAAATTACTCTTAAAGGAAAAGACAGCGAGCAGTATCCACGTATCCAAGAAATTGCAGCAAGTAATCCTTTAGTTCTTGAAACAAAACTTCTTAAAAAGATTATCAATGAAACTGCCTTTGCTGCTAGTGTGCAAGAAAGTCGTCCTATCTTAACTGGTGTTCACTTTGTCTTGAGTAATCACCAAGAGTTAAAAACAGTTGCAACAGACTCACATCGTCTCAGTCAGAAGAAATTGACGCTTGAAAAAAACAGTGATAATTTTGATGTTGTCATCCCAAGTCGCTCTCTACGCGAATTTTCGGCTGTTTTTACGGACGATATTGAAACAGTAGAGATTTTCTTCGCAAACAACCAAATTCTCTTTAGAAGCGAAAATATTAGCTTCTATACACGTCTCTTAGAAGGTAATTATCCTGATACAGATCGTCTGATTCCAACAGATTTTAATACGACAGTGACTTTTGATGTTGTGAATCTACGTCAATCTATGGAACGTGCACGTCTTTTATCAAGTGCTACTCAAAATGGAACTGTAAAATTAGAAATCAAACAAGGAGTAGTTACAGCTCATGTAAATTCTCCAGAAGTTGGTAAAGTAAATGAAGAAATCGATACAATTGCTGTATCTGGTGAAGATTTGACGATTAGCTTTAACCCAACTTACTTGATTGAAGCACTAAAAGCCTTGAATAGTGAAAAGGTAACAATCAGCTTCATTTCAGCAGTTCGTCCATTTACCTTGGTACCAGCTGATACAGATGAAGATTTCATGCAGCTGATTACACCAGTTCGTACAAATTAAGTTAAAGAGGTTGAGCCTAGCTCACCTCTTTTATGATATAATCAGAAATATGAAAAGGAGAGTAGTATGTATCAAGTTGGAAATTTTGTTGAAATGAAAAAACCACATGCTTGTACAATCAAATCTACAGGCAAAAAAGCTAATCGTTGGGAAATTACACGTCTAGGTGCAGATATCAAAATAAAATGCAGTAATTGTGATCATGTTGTCATGATGAGTCGCTATGATTTTGAAAGAAAAATGAGTAAAATTATCGACTAAATGTAAGGAGTTAGAGGGTTAGCAAGTTTTCCCTTTTTGTGTTATAATATTGAAGATTGAAATGTGAACGGAGAATGAGAGACTATGGCTTTAACAGCAGGTATCGTGGGTTTGCCAAACGTTGGTAAATCAACCCTATTTAATGCAATTACAAAAGCAGGAGCAGAAGCTGCAAACTATCCATTTGCGACGATTGATCCAAATGTTGGGATGGTAGAAGTTCCAGATGAACGCCTCCAAAAATTGACGGAAATGATTACTCCTAAGAAGACAGTCCCAACAACCTTTGAATTTACAGATATTGCAGGGATTGTAAAAGGTGCGTCAAAAGGTGAAGGTCTTGGTAATAAATTCTTGGCCAACATCCGTGAAGTGGATGCCATTGTCCATGTGGTTCGTGCTTTTGATGATGAGAATGTCATGCGTGAGCAAGGTCGTGAAGATGCCTTTGTAGATCCGCTTGCAGATATCGATACTATTAACCTAGAGTTGATTCTTGCAGACTTAGAATCTGTGAATAAACGCTATGCGCGTGTGGAAAAGATGGCACGTACGCAAAAAGATAAGGAATCAGTTGCAGAATTTAACGTTCTCCAAAAGATTAAACCAGTTCTTGAAGACGGTAAATCAGCACGTACCATTGAATTCACAGATGAAGAACAAAAAGTTGTTAAAGGACTCTTCCTCTTAACGACTAAACCAGTTCTTTATGTAGCAAATGTGGATGAGGATGTTGTTGGAGATCCAGAATCTATCGATTATGTGAAGCAAATTCGTGAATTCGCAGCAACAGAAAATGCAGAGGTAGTGGTGATTTCTGCGCGTGCTGAAGAAGAAATCTCTGAGTTAGATGATGAAGATAAAAAAGAGTTTCTTGAAGCCATTGGTTTGACAGAATCAGGTGTGGATAAGTTGACGCGTGCAGCTTACCATTTACTTGGACTTGGAACTTACTTCACAGCTGGTGAAAAAGAAGTTCGTGCTTGGACCTTTAAACGTGGTATGAAAGCTCCTCAAGCAGCTGGAATTATCCACTCAGACTTCGAAAAAGGTTTTATTCGTGCAGTGACCATGTCTTATGACGATTTGGTCAAATACGGATCTGAAAAGGCTGTAAAAGAAGCTGGACGTTTACGTGAAGAAGGAAAAGATTATGTCGTTCAAGATGGCGATATCATGGAATTCCGCTTTAACGTATAATCAACATTTTTAATAGTGTTAATCAGGTTGGAAAAAAATTCCAACCCTTTTGGCTTTTGAAAGGAAAATAAATGACTAAACTACTTGTTGGATTGGGAAATCCAGGTGATAAATATTTTGAAACCAAACATAATGTTGGCTTTATGCTGATTGACCAACTAGCGAAGAAACAGAATGTCACTTTTACACACGATAAGATATTCCAAGCTGAGTTAGCCTCATTTTTTCTTAATGGGGAAAAAATTTATCTTGTGAAACCAACAACATTTATGAACGAGAGTGGAAAAGCTGTACATGCCTTATTAACTTACTATGGTTTGGATATTGAAGATTTACTAATCATTTACGATGATCTGGATATGGAAGTTGGGAAAATTCGTCTTCGAGCTAAAGGATCAGCTGGTGGTCATAATGGAATCAAGTCGATTATTCAACATATTGGGACACAAGTTTTCAATCGTGTAAAGATTGGTATTGGGAGACCTAAAAAAGGAATGTCAGTTGTTCATCATGTTTTGAGCAAGTTTGACAAAGAAGATTATATTGGTATTTTACAGTCTATTGACAAGGTTGACGATGCTGTAAATTATTATTTACAAGAGAAAAACTTTGAAAAAACGATGCAGAAATATAATGGGTAAGGAAATGGCATTAATAGATTTCTTTCTAGAAAATAAGCAGATACAATCATGGAATGAGCATTTATCTCTTAAACAAAGACAATTATTACTAGGTCTTTCTGGTTCAGCAAAGTCTTTAGCAATTGCAAGTAGTGTTAAAAATCATAACAAGATTTTAGTGATGACATCTACTTATGGAGAAGCTGAGCGTTTAATAAATGATTTAATTTCTATCCTAGGTACTGATATGGTCTATCCATTCTTGGTAGATGATTCACCTATGGTAGAATTTTTGGTGTCGTCTCAAGAAAAGATATTTTCAAGAGTCGAAGCTTTACGTTTTCTAAGAGATAAATCTCAAAAAGGAATTTTAGTTTGTAACTTAGCAGCAAGTCGTTTATTTTTACCAGATCCTCAAGTATTTGATAATAGTATCTTGAAATTTGAAATTGGCCAAGAATGTGAACAAAATGAATTAAAAAATCAGTTGCTTTCTCTTGGTTATAAGAAAGTTACACAGGTTCAGAGTCAAGGTGAATTTAGTCTTCGAGGAGATATTTTAGATATCTTTGAAACCTCACAAATATCTCCTTACCGAATTGAATTTTTCGGTGATGAGATAGATGGTATTAGAGAATTTGATGCAGAGACACAGTTATCAAAGGAAAGTCGCTCTGAAATTTTTATATATCCCGCTAGCGATATTTTACTAAGTATTGAAGATTACAATCGTGGACAACAATTTTTAGAGCATGAGATTGATAAGGCACTTTCCCCAACTTTGAAGTCATATCTAGAGGAAGTCTATAGTAGTGCTAAGCAACAGAGTATCCATTCTGATATTCGAAAGTTTTTGTCTGTTTTTTATAAAAAACAATGGACACTGTTAGATTATTTACAAGAAGTACCTCTCATTTTTGATGATTTTCAAAAAATCATGAATCAGTATGATATTTTTGATAAGGAGACAGCTAACTACTTTACAGAGGATTTACACAATAGTAAAGCTGCATCAAATTTACAATACTTTGCTGACGTAGAAAGTCGATTCAAAAAATATTTACCAGTGAGTTTCTTTTCGAATTTTCAAAAAGGTCTTGGAAATCTAAAATTTGATCATCTTTATCAATTTAATCAGTATCCAATGCAAGAGTTCTTCAATCAATTTTCTTTTTTGAAAGAAGAAATTGAACGTTATAAAAAATTAAAATATACCATTGTTCTTCAGTCAAGTAGTAAAACTGAACTCAAAAAACTGTCAACAATTTTAGACGAATACGAAATTAAGGTTGACAATAGTAATGGAAGTGAAATCTGTAAAGGAACTGTCAATCTTATTGAAGGAAATCTTCGTCATGGTTTTCATTTTGTAGATGAAAATCTTGTATTTATCACTGAATATGAAATTTTTAAGAAGAAGATTAAGCGTAAATATAGAAGACAAAATATCAGTAATGCTGAGCGATTAAAGGATTATAATGAGCTCCAAAAAGGAGATTACGTCGTTCATCAAATTCATGGTATTGGGCAGTATTTAGGAATCGAAACAATTGAAATCAAAGGAATTCATCGAGATTATGTGAGTATCCAATATCAAAATGGAGATCGAATTTCTATTCCTGTAGAACAAATCCAAACCTTATCTAAGTATGTTTCAAGTGATGGAAAAGCTCCAAAGCTAAATAAGTTAAATGATGGACATTTTAAAAAAGCTAAGCAAAAAGTTAAAAATCAAGTTAAAGATATTGCGGATGACTTAATTAAACTGTATGCTGAGCGGAGCCAACTGAAAGGATATGCATTTTCAAAAGATGACGAAGACCAGGTTGCTTTTGATGAAGCTTTTCCCTATGTTGAAACAGAAGATCAACTTCGAAGTATCGAAGAAATTAAGAAAGAAATGCAAGCACCTCAACCAATGGATCGACTCTTAGTTGGAGATGTTGGGTTTGGTAAGACAGAAGTAGCCATGCGAGCTGCATTTAAAGCTGTCAATGATCATAAACAAGTGGTCGTTTTAGTACCAACTACCGTTCTTGCACAGCAACATTACAGTAATTTCAAGGAAAGATTTGAGCAATTTGCTGTAAACGTAGATGTTTTGAGTCGCTTTAGAAGTAAAAAAGAACAGACTGAAACACTTGAAAAATTGAAAAAAGGCCAAGTGGACATCTTGATAGGAACTCATAGAGTTTTGTCTAAAGATGTTGAATTTGCAGATTTAGGCTTGATTATCATTGATGAAGAACAACGTTTTGGTGTCAAGCATAAGGAAGCACTCAAGGAATTAAAAAAGAAGGTTGATGTCTTAACCTTAACAGCTACACCAATTCCTCGAACTCTTCATATGTCTATGCTAGGTATCCGAGATTTATCTGTCATTGAAACCCCTCCAACCAATCGATATCCTGTTCAGACCTATGTTCTTGAACAAAATGATCGTGTGATTCGTGATGCTGTGTTGAGAGAAATCGATCGTGGTGGTCAGGTTTACTATCTTTACAACAAAGTTGACACGATTGAAAAGAAAGTTTCAGAACTACAAGAACTGATTCCTGAAGCATCTATTGGTTTTGTTCATGGTCAAATGAGTGAAATTCGTTTGGAGAATACATTACTTGATTTTATTGAAGGCGAATATGACATTTTAGTAACTACGACAATTATTGAAACAGGGGTAGACATTCCAAATGCGAATACCTTGTTTATTGAAAATGCAGATCATATGGGCTTATCAACCTTGTATCAATTAAGAGGTCGGGTTGGTCGTAGCAATCGAATTGCTTATGCCTATCTCATGTACCGACCAGATAAATCATTGACAGAAGTTTCAGAGAAGAGATTGGAAGCTATCAAAGGGTTTACTGAATTGGGTTCTGGTTTCAAAATTGCCATGCGTGATTTATCCATTCGTGGAGCTGGAAATCTTTTAGGTAGTTCGCAGTCTGGTTTTATCGATTCAGTTGGTTTTGAATTGTATTCTCAGTTACTTGAGGAAGCAATTGCTAAGAAAAATGGAACTGACAAGAAACGTGAAAAAGGAAATGCTGAGTTAATTCTACAAATTGATGCCTATCTTCCAGATGAGTACATATCAGATGAGCGCCATAAAATTGAAATTTACAAGAGAATTCGTCAGATTGACAACCGTGTCAACTATGAAGAATTACAAGATGAGTTGATAGACCGATTTGGAGAATATCCAGATGTGGTTGCTTATCTTTTAGAAATTGGATTAGCCAAAGCATATCTCGATAAAGTATTTGTCAATCGTGTAGAAAGAAAGAATAATAAGCTTGTCATTCAGTTTGAAAAAATATCGCAACAACTATTTTTAACACAAGATTATTTCCAGGCTCTTTCTCAGACAAGTTTGAAGGCTAATATTTCTGAAAATCAAGGTTTAATCGAAGTTGTTTTTGATATTCGAAATAAAAAAGATTATGAGATTTTAGAAGGTCTTTTAACTTTCGGAGAATCGTTAGTAAAGATAAAAGAATCAAAAGAGTCACATTAGGAGTTACCTTTTTTCTTCTATAAAAGGGATAAAAATGGTACAATAATAATTTGAGGTATTAAGATGAGATTAGATAAGTATTTAAAAGTATCACGAATTATAAAGCGCCGTACGGTGGCTAAGGAAGTTGCAGATAAGGGGCGAATCAAGGTAAATGGTATCCTTGCTAAAAGTTCAACAGATTTAAAACTCAATGATCAGGTTGAAATTCGCTTTGGAAATAAATTGTTGCTTGTAAAGGTGCTGGAAATGAAAGATAGCACTAAAAAAGAAGATGCAGCTGGAATGTATGAAATTATTAGTGAAACAAGGGTAGAAGGCGATGTATAAAAAAATAGTCCAAATGAATAACTCTTTTATTCAAAATGAACACCAACGACGTAAATACATGATGGAAGAACGTCAAAAACGCAATCGTTTTATGGGATGGGTTTTGATTTTGATAATGTTGTTATTTATCTTGCCAACTTATAATTTAGCACAAAGTTATCAACAATTACTAACACGTCGTCAGCAATTAACGGATTTGAAAAAACAATACCAGGATTTGAGCGATGAGAAGGATAAAGAAGCTAGTTTAGCAACTAAGCTAAAAGACGAATCCTATGCAGCTAAATATTCCCGTGCAAAATATTATTATTCGAAATCATGGGAGGAAGTTTATACAATTCCGGACTTGCTTCCTAGGTAATGTGAAATGGAAAATTTATTAAAGATTGTTGAACAATTTTTAAGTCAATCAGATGAAAAATTAGAGGAATTATCTCAAAAAAATCATCTGTTACGACTGCAAGAAGAAGAGGGAAAAAAGAATGCGTAAATTTTTAGTGATATTACTACTTCCAATTTTTCTAAAAAGTGTTAAAGTAGTAAGCACTGAGAATCCAGTTATCATTCCAAACCAAGAAGTTTATTCCTTAACCCACGCTTCGTATCATTTTTATTATCAAGATGTTATAGAATCTCCAAAATTTTATGGTGAAACGCCTGTTTATTCTACAGAAGACTTAATTAAAGAATCAGGAAAAGTCAATGCAGATACAAAATTATCTATTTTAGAATGGCGATTAAATAAACAAGGACATCCTGTCTTTAAATTGTCTAATAATCAATTTGTGATGGCTGATAAACGACTTTTATACGATAGTTCGATCGTCAATATTTTTTTTAAACGAGTGTGGTTAGAACCTGAATTTGTTGTCTATAATAGTCCTTATGATAAACAAGAATTAAAATCTACTTTGGCACCTTATCAAGAGGTTGAAGCAGACATGTCTGTTTTTGCTGAAGGTCGTGAATTCTTACATATCAAACAAGCTGGTTGGATTTCGACGGATTATATTTCTAATGATGATAATAGAATCCAGAAAGTACAAGAGTTATTATCTGCAAATTATCAAAATGAACAGTTTTCTATTTATGTAAAACAATTGAGTACAGGTAAGGAAGCTGGAATTAACGAAGAGCAAAAAATGTACGCTGCTAGTGTTATGAAATTGCCTTATCTTTATTATGTTCAGGAGAAAATTAATCAGGGTGATTATCAACTTGACACGAAATTGAAGTATGTTCCTGAAGTTAATGATTTCCCTGGTTCTTATAAACCAGAAGGAAGTGGCAGTCTCCCTAAAACAGCGGATAATAAAGAGTACACAATCAAAGATTTAATCACAAAAACTGCAAAAGAGTCTGACAATGTGGCTCATAATATTCTTGCTTATTATGTTACGAATAAATCAGATGACGCCTTTAAAAAAGAAATGACTACGATTGCTGGTAATGAATGGGATGTAAATGATAAGCTTGCTTCAGCTAAAATGGCTGGACAAGTTATGGAATCTATTTACAATCAAAATGGTTTTGTTTTAGAATCTTTATCACAAACTTCTTTTGATAATCAGCGTATTGCTAAAAATATTTCTGCTAAGGTAGCCCATAAAATTGGGGATGCAGATGAATTTAAACACGATGTGGCGGTAGTCTACACAGATTCTCCATTCATTATTTCGATTTTTACTAAAAATTCTGATTATGATACCATTTCTAAAATTGCTAAGGATGTCTACGAGGTCCTAAAATGAGAGACCGAGAATTTTTAAATCATTTTCTAGAGAAAGGTTATTTTAAACATCATTCAAGAGTTGTGCTAGCCTTGTCTGGTGGATTGGATTCGATGTTTCTCTTTCATCTCCTTTCAACCTATCAAAAAGAACTTGGAATTGAATTATTTTTAGCTCATGTGAATCATAAACAACGACCAGAATCGGATAATGAAGAATATGAATTGAGAAAACTAGCTGAACAAGTTGGAGTTCCAATTTATGTAGCTCATTTTACTGGAGATTTTTCGGAAGCAAATGCTCGTCAATTTCGTTATGAATTTCTAAAAAAAGTAATGAGACAAACAGTTGCTACAGCTCTTGTAACAGCTCATCATGCAGATGATCAGGCTGAGACGATTTTTATGCGATTGATTCGAGGTGTTAGGTTACAGCATTTATCAGCTATTAAAGAAAGACAAGAGTTTGATAAGGGAGAGTTGATTCGTCCTTTGCTATCTTTTTACAAAAAGGATTTTCCTGAAATTGAGCATTTTGAAGATGCGACGAATAAAGAAAATTCCTATTTTCGTAATCGTGTTCGTAATATTTACTTACCACAATTAGAAAAAGAAAATATTCAGGTAAAGAGAGCGTTTTTAGAACTTGGAAAAGAAGTATCTGACTATCAAATTGTTCTTTCTGAATTCTCTAAAACGGTTGATGTGGAAGATTTAACACAGTTTTTATCTTTTAGTGAAGCAACACAGCGAGTTTTATTGCAGCAATATCTTAGTCATTTTCCAGATTTAAATATTACAAGAGAACAATTCCAACAGGTTCATCATATTTTAAAAACCAAGAGTCAATATCGTCATTTATTAAAAAATGGTTATGAACTCGTAAAGGAATATCAGCGTTTTCAAATTTGTAAAATCAGACCAAAGTCTGATGAAAAAAGTAATGAATGTGTGTTAGAATATCAAAATCAAGTTCATTATGAAGGTTACTTATTTTCATTTGGGATTCCTCTAAAAGGTGAAAATATTCAAAAAATCAATATTTCTTGTGAAGCATCATTGATTCTACGGCATCGACAACCAGGTGACTATTTGATAAAAAATGGTCACCGAAAAAAACTAAGACGACTTTTTATTGATTTAAAAATTCCTATAGAAAAACGGGAGAATGCCATTATCATAGAGCAATTTGGAGAAATTTATTCAATTTTAGGAATTGAAACTAGCGATTTGAGTAAAAAAACGAAAAATGATATAATGAACACTATACTTTATATAGAAAAAATAGATAGGTAAAATCATGTTAGAACAAGATATCAAGAAGATTTTGGTTTCACAAGATGAAATTACAGAAGCAGCTAAAAAACTAGGTGCTCAATTGACAAGAGATTACGAAGGGAAAAATCCAATTTTAGTTGGAATCTTAAAAGGGTCTATTCCTTTCATGGCAGAATTAGTCAAATATATTGATACTCATCTTGAAATGGATTTTATGATGGTTTCCAGTTACCATGGAGGTACTGTAAGTAGCGGGGTTATTAACATTAAACAAGATGTAACTCAAGATATTAAAGGTCGACACGTTATTTTTGTGGAAGATATTATCGATACCGGTCAAACCTTAAAAAGTTTGAGAGATATGTTTACTGCTAGAGAAGCGGCATCAGTTAAGATTGTTACAATGCTTGATAAACCAGAAGGTCGTACTGTAGATATCGAAGCAGATTATACATGTTTTACAATTCCGAATGAATTTGTTGTAGGCTATGGCTTAGACTACAATGAAAATTATCGTAATCTTCCTTATGTAGGTGTATTGAAAGAGGAAGTTTACTCAAAATAGAAGGGTAAGTTATTGAATGCAAAAACAAAATAATGGTTTTATAAAAAATCCATTTCTTTATTTGTTGATGATTTTTTTGATAGTCACTGGATTCCAGTATTTCTTTGCTGGAAGAGCAGCAGGACATAGTCAACAAATTAAATACTCAGAATTGGTGCAGGAAATTACTAGCGACAATGTAAAAGAAATGACCTATCAACCAAGTGGTAGTGTCATCGAAGTTTCTGGTGTCTATAAAACTGCTAAAACAGAACAACCGGAAACAGGTATTCGATTGTTCACACCTTCTGCAACAAAAGTAGAGAAATTTACAAGTATTATTCTTCCATCAGATGCTACTGTAGCAGATTTGCAAAAACTAGCTGGTGAACATCAAACACAAATTGAAGTGAAGCATGAAAGCTCAAGTGGGATGTGGATTAACATACTAGTTTCAGTAGTACCATTTGCCATTTTATTTTTCTTCCTATTTTCTATGATGGGGAATATGGGAGGAAATGGCGGACGCAATCCAATGAGTTTTGGACGTAATAAAGCTAAAGCTGCTAATAAAGAGGATATCAAAGTCCGCTTTTCAGATGTAGCAGGAGCTGAGGAAGAAAAACAAGAACTTGTTGAAGTTGTTGAATTTTTGAAAGATCCAAAACGATTTACAAAATTGGGCGCCCGTATTCCAGCTGGTGTTCTCTTAGAAGGACCTCCGGGGACTGGTAAAACATTACTCGCCAAAGCAGTTGCAGGAGAAGCTGGCGTACCATTTTTTAGTATTTCAGGTTCTGACTTCGTGGAGATGTTCGTCGGTGTTGGTGCAAGCCGTGTACGTTCTCTCTTTGAAGATGCTAAAAAAGCAGCACCAGCTATTATCTTCATCGATGAAATCGATGCTGTTGGTCGTCAACGTGGTGTCGGTCTTGGCGGTGGAAATGATGAACGTGAACAAACTTTGAACCAACTCTTGATTGAGATGGATGGTTTCGAAGGAAATGAAGGAATTATCGTCATTGCGGCAACGAACCGCTCAGATGTTCTAGATCCAGCACTTCTTCGTCCAGGCCGTTTTGATAGAAAAGTATTAGTTGGTCGTCCAGATGTTAAGGGACGCGAAGCGATTTTGAAAGTCCATGCTAAAAATAAACCGTTAGCAGAAGATGTAGACTTGAAATTGGTAGCACAACAGACTCCAGGTTTTGTTGGTGCTGATTTAGAAAATGTATTGAACGAAGCAGCTTTAGTTGCAGCTCGTCGTAATAAATCAGTAATTGACGCTTCTGATATTGATGAGGCAGAAGACCGTGTTATCGCTGGTCCTTCTAAGAAAGATAAGACAGTTTCTCAAAAAGAACGTGAAATGGTTGCTTACCATGAAGCGGGACACACGATTGTTGGTCTTGTCTTATCTAATGCGCGTGTTGTCCATAAAGTAACAATTGTTCCTCGTGGTCGTGCAGGTGGGTACATGATTGCTCTTCCTAAAGAAGATCAAATGTTACTATCCAAAGAAGATATGAAAGAACAATTAGCTGGTTTGATGGGTGGACGTGTCGCAGAAGAAATCATCTTTAACGTTCAAACAACCGGAGCATCCAATGACTTTGAACAAGCGACTCAGATGGCGCGTGCTATGGTTACTGAGTATGGAATGAGTGAAAAACTCGGTCCAGTTCAATACGAAGGAAATCATGCAATGTTTGGTGCTCAAACACCACAAAAATCTATTTCAGAACGAACAGCTTATGAAATTGACGAAGAAGTTCGCACATTGTTGAATGAAGCACGCAACAAGGCTGCTGAAATTATTCAATCAAATCGTGAAACGCATAAGCTAATTGCGGAAGCATTGTTGAAATATGAAACATTGGATAGTACACAAATTAAATCTCTTTACGAAACAGGTAAAATGCCTGAAGAAGCAGAAGAAGAGTCACGAGCACTATCTTATGAAGAAGTCAAATCAAAAATGGCTGAAGAAAACTAATAGATAAAAAGAGATGGCAGTAGTGTCGTCTCTTTTTATTTAAAAATAAGAGAAATCATTTTATGAAAAATTAATAAAAAATTTCAGAAAAAGAACCAAAC
>NZ_KV841543.1:0-11810 GCF_001839505.1 Streptococcus sp. HMSC34B10
ACTCTGTTGTTGTAGTTGCTGCAGTTGTTGAAGCCGTTGTTGTAGTTGCTGCAGTTGTTGAGGCTGTCGTTGTACTTGTTGTAGTTGGAGCTGCAGTCGTTGTTGTAGTTGTTGTCGTAGTTGTTGTTGGTTTATTTGAAGTGTTTACAACTTTGATAACATTAGAACCATTGATTGGTTCAACTTTTGAAGTATAACCATCAGGTGTATTCGTTTCTACTACAGAATAAACGATTGGTTGTCCATCTTTAATACCTGGCAATTTAGAAAACTCAGCTGACCAACCTGAAGCCTTGGTTAATGTCTTAGTCATACCTTCCAATTTTTGACCATTGGCCATCAATTGAACAGTGATGTCTTTACGATCTGCTTCGCTATCGCCAACCCATTCTTTTTCAACAGTTACGGTTTTATCCCCTGTTACCCAGAACTTCAATTCTGTATTGTTCCAGAATGCTGGATCTGTTTGTGGTGTTGTAATTTCATCAGCTTTCAAAGTAGCGTTGTTATCAACACGGATAGTTGTTTTTGGAATCAATGTTTGGTATTCAACGATAATTTCATCGCTATTTGCTGTTTTGAATACATCACTAACATCAGATAAGTTTACAGTGAATCCATTGCCATCTGCATCGAATTTCACATGTTTCCAGAAATCCCAACCTGAAGCAACCACTTGTCCACCTTTTCTAAGTGTGAATGATGGTTTCAAGTAAGTTCCTACAAAGAATTCATTTGCCGCATGGTTAGCAGCTGGAGCAAAAGTGATTTTAGAGTAATCTACAGCTGGAGCTTGAATTTTGTCTGATACAACTGGATTAGTGAGGGCTTGTTTTTTACCATCTCCGTTGATACGGATGAACCATTTTGTAAGATAGTAGTCACTTCCGACTTTCATCCATGCATAGTTTTCAGATGCGTCTAATTTGAATTCCTTAGCTACATAGTCACCAGTAAGGTTGTATTTATTTAAAACAGATTCAAATACACCAGGTCCATCAGGACGAGTAATGATGACTGATTCAGAACCTACTTTTGAAGTAGCTGTTTTGTTACCAGGATTTCCTGGTGTGCTATCCCACACTGCACGGAATTGGAATCCACCCTTAACGTTTTCGTTCATTGACTCGATTGCTTTTTTGAATGTAAAAGTAATCTTTTTGTTGGTCATCGTAATCGTAGCTACTTCAGCACCATTAGCTTGAAGTGATTGCGTTGCGAGTTCAGTGATATTGACACCTTCAGGAGCGTCAATGGTGAAAGTATCCCCATCTTTAACAGATTTACCTGTCAAGTCCCAATCAAAAGAAAATGTAACTTTTTGACCAGATGTATCTGCTTTGAGGTTTGTAATGGTTGGTGTAACAGTTGCTGCTGACACTGGGTTAATAATGGATAAACCGAGGACAGCTACTCCAACCATCGCTAGTAGTACAACTAGCTTTTTGTAGAAAGATTTCATTTTTCCCCTAGTCCTTTCTTTCATAAAATCTTTTTATCAGTTTTAAACGCCCAAAACCGTTGCCCTATATAATTTAAAAATACATACAGTCCCATTCCGATGAAAAGCGCAATATTTCCTTGCCATTTTTCTCCCGCTCCTTGGAAAATAAACATGGCAATAGGTTTTGCAACTCCGTAAGCTATCAAATAACATACGGTTAAGTTGATAGTAAAACGAATAACGGACTTCCTACTAGTTTCTTTTACAGCAAATGTATATTTTTTGTTTAGGAAATAGCTAAGAATTCCTCCACAAATATAGTTCATTGCTGAAGAAAACCAATAGTCTAACTGTAATATATTAAAACAGAAAAACATAATGGCCGTTCCAAACACAGTATTAATAATACCAACGATAATAAATTTTAAGAAAGTTTTATCGAACAGTTTTGCAAACAAATTTTTCAATCCAGCCCCCAAAAATTTACTATCACTTTATTATACAACATTTTTAAAAAAGTGCAACATATCTTAGTATTTTTTAGCTTTTTTTTACTAGATTTATTACTACATGATGTATCACTCAAAGATATAGATGGAAACTTACATTTTTATGAGTGTTCTACCCTAACTCCAACCACATAGACCCTCTTTTCTACCATATAGTCAAATCACCTTGTAATTGTTAAAAAAATGGTGTTTAATAGATTTGTAAGTAAGAGATCTCTATTACAACTCTATAAAGGAGAAATTATGAAAGTCAAACTCGACATTGATCAGCAATACACTGAAGAACAAATGATCATAGAGGCACCAACTTTTTCCTCTAAAGTTCAAAAAGTTCAAGACTTTGTCCAATCCCTGGATCAAAAAGAAACCATCAAAGGAAAATTTCAAGATCAGGTTTATCTCGTTGAGATTCATAAAATTCAACGAATTTACATCGAGAATCGTAAAGTGCTGGCGGAAACAGATAGTCGAACCTATGCTCTCGACATTCGTCTCTACCAAGCAGTTGAAATCTTACCTGCTTCCTTTATCCAAATTTCCCAATCTGAAATTGTCAACATTGACGCTATCAGTCATCTTAAACTAACCTCTAACGGCTTGATTGAAATCTATCTCAAAAACGACAGTTTTACCTACTCATCTCGCCGTTACCTCAAAGCTATTAAGGAGAAATTAGAACTATGAAAAAACAAGTATTTCACGATGCCACAACTGGTATCCTCATCGGCCTCATCCTATCTATTATCTTTTCGTTTATCCACTCACCAAGTAACTACGCACCTCTAAGCCCCAACTCTTTGATCGGTCAATTCATGACCCAACATCAGGTGCATGGATCACTCGTCCTACTTTACTGTCTGCTTATCTGGGCAGCGATTGGAGTCCTCTTTAGTTTTGGCGGTCGTCTCTTTGCTCAAGACTGGAGTCTCCTTCGAGCTACAGTCACTCATTTTTTCCTTATGTTGCTAGGCTTTGTCCCTCTAGCAATCCTAGCCGGTTGGTTCCCTCTCCACTGGACTTTCATCCTTCAGCTCATCCCAGAGTTTGCCATCGTCTACCTCATCATCTGGGTTGTTCTCTACAAGAGAGAATCAAAGAAGGTTGCCCATATCAACCAATTATTGGCTCAGAAAAAATAAGACCTAAAAACCCACTCACAAAACGGAGTGGGTTTTTGACTTATAATTTTTGTTTCAGTTCTAACAAGAGATTCATGGCTTGCATAGGGGTCATATTGTACACATCTACTTGGGCCAATTCTGCTAGGATAGGATTTTCTTCCGCCGAGTCAAATAGGGAAATTTGTTCAGAGACTGCATGTGTTTGTTTCATTGGAGCAGGACTTTCCTGACCTTGACTCTCTAGTTGAGTTAAAATCGCATCCGCTCTTTTTAGCAAGTCTGCTGGCAATCCTGCAATCTTAGCAACGTGAATACCGTACGATTTGTCTGCTGGACCTGGTTCAATCTTATGAAGGAAAGTGACCTGTCCATTTTGCTCAAGCGTAGCCACGTGTACATTTACTAGATGTTCAAGACTAGCTTCCAGACTGGTTAATTCATGGTAGTGAGTCGCAAAGAGGGTCTTGGCTCCAATATGCTCATGAATGTACTCGATGATAGACTGCGCTAAAGCCATCCCATCATAAGTTGCTGTTCCCCGACCAAGTTCATCAAAGAGAATGAGAGAATTCTTGGTCGCATGAGAAATGGCATTATTAGCTTCCATCATCTCTACCATAAAGGTAGACTGGCCTGAAACCAAGTCATCTGCTGCACCGATACGAGTAAAAATCGCATCAAAGATTGGCAAACGAGCACTTTCTGCCGGAACATAGGAACCCATTTGTGCCATGATTGCTGTTATCGCCAACTGGCGCATATAGGTTGACTTCCCGCTCATATTAGGCCCTGTGATCAGCTGGATACTGGTTTCTTCATCCATTTGGATACTATTAGGGATATAGGTTTGAGCTCCCATGACCTTTTCGACGACAGCGTGACGACCTTTTTGAATATCAATTTTAGAGTCTTGACCAAACTCTGGGCAAATCAAATGCTGATTTTCAGCTACAACTGCTAGTCCTTGCAAGACATCAACTGTCGCAATGCCTTGTGCTAAAGCTTGCAGGCGTTGGATATACTTGCCAACCTCCTCACGGATACGCATAAAGATTTCGTACTCTAGGTTTGCTGATTTCTCACGCGCCTCTAACATTTCTCCCTCTATGTGCGCCAACTCTTCTGTTCCAAAACGCTCAGAGTTTTTCAGCGTAGCCTTACGGAAAAAGTGGGCTGGAACATTACCTAGCTGCGAATTGGTCACATGGAAATAGTAGCCATCTTTCTTATTGTAATCAATCTTGAGAGTATGGATGCCAGAGTTTTCTCTTTCCTTTGCCTCAATCTCAGCAATCCAGCCTGTCCCTTCTCTGAGAACACGACGGTATTTATCCAAGGTCTCATCAAAACCAGTTCGAATAATTCCTCCCTCTGTAATCACATGAGGAGCCTCAGGGGCAATAGCAGCACTTATCAGGCTTTCCAACTCAGGAATAGCATCCAGTTGTTCAATCAGATAAGCGAGGGCTGGTTGCTCTATTCCCTCCAAGATTGCGCGAATTCGTGGAACACTTCCTAAGGTAGTCGCTAATTGCAAGAGGTCTTTGGGATTGCTTTTCCCAAAAGAAACACGACTGGCTAGACGCTCAATATCGTATACTCCCTTAAGACTTTCCGTTAGATCGCTTCGCTCAAAGAAATAGTCCAGAAAGACTTGCACAACTTCCTGACGTTCTAAGATACGGTCCTTATCAATCAAGGGGCGTTGAATCCAAGAACGCAAGAGTCTCATACCCATAGCAGTCTTGGTTTCATCTAGTAGCCAGAAAAGACTGCCTTGTTTCTTACCTGAGCGAGCATTTTCAACCAAATCTAGACTGGCCTTGGTTGCATAATCCATCTGCAAGAAATCTTTGATTTCATAACGGATAACAGGTTTTAAGTGATTCAACTCTCTCATCTGCGTCCGATGAACATACTGGAGAAGTTTACCACTGGCAGCTTTTTCAATAGGCGCTAATCCTGAATCTAACAGATGCACATTTTCACCTATCTCTTGTTCATAGGAAAGCACTAGATTCATTTGACGGCTGAGAATCTGTTCCTCTGCTTCGGATAAGTCGTAGCCAACCACTACTTCTCTAGCCTTGAGATTGCGGATTTCACCACAGACTAGAGAAAAATCTGATAGCCCCGTTACATAAAAATCTCCTGTAACCAGATCCATGTAGGCTAAACCATATTGGAAACCACAACAATCAATTGCTACCAAAAAGTTGTTTTGACTATCTGGCTTGCTGCTATCAACAACTGTCCCTGGTGTAATAACCTGGACAACCTCACGTTTGACAACACCAACAGCCTGTTTAGGGTCTTCCATCTGTTCAGCGATGGCAACCTTGTAACCACGTTCCACTAAAGCATCGATATACTGTTGGGCAGAGTGGTAAGGAACACCAGCCATGGGAATAGGATTTTCGGCATTTTTATTGCGACTGGTCAGTGAGATTTCTAGTATCTGAGCAGCATTGACTGCATCTTCATAAAATAACTCATAAAAATCACCCATACGAAAGAGCAAAAAAGCATCTGGATATTGTTTTTTGATATCCACATACTGTTGCATACCCGGTGATAATTTCTCAGTAGTCATTTACCTTCTCCTTGTAAAAACAGTCCTGAGAGAAACTCTCAAGACTTTATCTATCTTCCATTAACTCTAGTAAGCGTTCTTCCATCACTTTAGCAGCATGTTGATCTTTACAGATAAGTAACAAGGTATTAGCCCCTGCAACTGTCCCTAAGATCCATTCATCTTTATTTGAATCTACTACATTGGCTAAAACAGACGCCTCTCCAAGTTTCGTATGGAGCACCAAGGTGAATTCAGCCCTCGCAACGCCCTCTAAGTGACGTGAAAGGAATTCGACCAAATCAATCTTTTCTGTCTCATTTGCTAGCACATAATAGACTACATCATTTTTCTTAACTTTCGTTAAACCAATTTCTCGTAAATCACGGGATAAAGTTGTTTGTGTCACGAAGATACCACAAGCTTCCAATCGATCCTGGATATCCTTTTGAGTGCCTAATTTTTCTTCTGTAATCATTCGCTTAATGAGTTGATGACGTTCTCTTTTTCTCATAAGATCCTCTCGAGTGCATATTTATAACATTTTACATTTTTTTAGTAAGAATATTATATCAAAAAAACCAGATATTTCAAAAAAAATCTCTTCTTTCAAAAAAAATGTAGTAAATTGTGTTAAAATAGTAAAAAAGCCCTAAAGGAGCCCTAAATGAATACAAAAGAATTGATTGCTAGCGAGTTGTCTAGCGTCATTGATAGCCTGGACCAAGAGGCTATTTTAAATTTACTAGAAACACCTAAAAACTCAGATATGGGAGATATCGCCTTCCCTGCCTTCTCATTGGCAAAGGTGGAACGTAAAGCTCCTCAAATGATTGCAACAGAACTTGCTGAAAAGATCAATAGTCAAGCCTTTGAAAAGGTGGTAGCAACCGGACCTTACGTCAACTTCTTCCTTGATAAGGCTGCCATTTCTGGTCAAGTATTACAGGACGTCATCACTGAAAAAAATCACTACGCCGACCAAACGATTGGTAACCAAGAAAATGTCGTTATCGATATGTCTAGTCCTAATATTGCTAAACCATTTTCAATCGGTCACCTTCGTTCAACAGTTATCGGAGACAGCTTGTCACATATCTTCCAAAAAATTGGCTATAAAACTGTCAAGGTCAACCATTTGGGAGACTGGGGTAAACAGTTTGGGATGTTGATTGTTGCCTACAAGAAATGGGGTAACGAAGAAGCTGTCAAAGCTCATCCAATCGATGAACTCCTCAAGCTCTATGTCCGCATCAATGCTGAAGCTGAGAATGATCCAAGTTTGGATGAAGAAGCACGCGAATGGTTCCGCAAACTTGAAAACGGCGATGAGGAAGCTCTCGCTCTTTGGCAATGGTTCCGCGATGAAAGCTTGGTAGAATTTAACCGTCTCTACAATGAGCTTCAAGTTGAATTCGACAGCTACAATGGAGAAGCTTTCTACAACGACAAAATGGATGCAGTTGTAGAGATTCTTGAAAATAAAGGACTTTTGGTTGAGTCAGAAGGGGCCCAAGTTGTGAATCTTGAAAAATATGGAATCGAACATCCAGCTCTTATCAAGAAATCTGACGGCGCGACTCTCTACATCACACGTGACTTGGCTGCAGCCCTCTATCGTAAAAACGAATACCAATTTGCCAAATCAATCTATGTCGTTGGTCAAGAACAATCTGCTCACTTCAAACAACTGAAAGCCGTCTTGCAAGAGATGGGCTACGATTGGAACCAAGACATTGTCCACGTTCCGTTTGGTTTAGTAACAAGGGACGGAAAGAAACTCTCCACTCGTAAAGGAAATGTCATCTTACTAGAGCCAACTGTTGCAGAGGCAATCAGTCGTGCCAAAGCGCAGATCGAAGCTAAAAATCCTGAACTTGAAAACAAAGACCAAGTCGCTCATGCTGTTGGGGTTGGAGCTATTAAATTTTATGACCTTAAAACTGACCGTACAAATGGATATGACTTCGACCTTGAAGCTATGGTATCCTTTGAAGGGGAGACCGGCCCTTATGTTCAATACGCCTACGCTCGTATCCAATCCATCTTGCGTAAAGCTGATTTCAAACCTGAAGCAGGTGCCAACTATAGCTTGAACGACGATGAAAGTTGGGAGATCATCAAGTTAATCCAAGACTTCCCACGTATTATTAAACGTGCAGCTGATAATTACGAGCCTTCAATCATCGCTAAATTTGCGATTAGCTTGGCTCAAGCCTTTAACAAATACTACGCCCACACTCGTATCTTGGATAAAAGCCCAGAACGTGACAGCCGCCTAGCTCTCAGCTATGCAACAGCAGTCGTCCTCAAAGAAGCCCTTCGTCTGCTGGGTGTAGAAGCGCCTGAGAAGATGTGATTCAGTACTAACAATTGGAACTAAAGTGCCTAATTGTTAGACGCTAGCCGCTTTTATGCGGACTAGCTAACTGCTTCACTAGTCATGCCCCCTAAATATAATCGATTTAGGGGCCACGACGTCGTAAATAAGTCGACTTGCCTAAACGACTTACTAATGCATCCAAATAAATAATATCGATTTGTTTGGATGCATGTCGTGATCTATTAAATTAATTTATTACTAAGCAATCTAAGTAACTAACGCCAAATCCTATTCGGACTTTGGCTAAGCGCTTCACTAGTTTTAGGACATAAATATGATCGATTTATGTCCTAAAACGTCGTAATCTTAAAGTTATTGGAACTAAAGTTCCTAATCTCTTGACGGCAATCGCTATCGGGCGACTTGCCTAAACGCTTCACTAGTCTTTCGATAGAAATATTATCGATTTCCACCGAAAGACGTCGTAATCTTTTAAATTACTTGATTGCAAAGCAGTCTAAATAGCTAAGACCACATCCTATACAGTCTGCTTTATAACCCCATCACTCGAAAGGCGCAAAACTTCGCTTTTATCTTACCACTTACTTCTTTATCATTTAGGGAGAATTTTTATGAGCCAGTACGCTTATATTTTAGTTGTTATCAGCCTTCTTTTTCTCTTTCTTATCAATAAATATGAAAAAGAAAAGCTCCAAAGACTGCTTCAAGACCAACTATTAAAAGACCCAGCTTTTCGTGCAACTATCGAAGAGAAAATCCAGACGATAGAAAACATCAATGATATCATTGATTATATCAACAAAAACTACCGTTTAGGAATTCCAATTGCAAAAGAAATCGTTGACGAAATCCGCAACTAACAAAAAGGCTCGAGATGACATTTCTCGAGTCTTTTCATTTATTTCTTCTGACAGCTAAGATTCCCACCAGGATAACAATCCCTAACGATACTATCGTTCCAACTGATCTTCCATTTTCATCAAAAATTTTATCAGACAACAGCATCAGACTAATAGCCAAAAGCAGCAAGGCACTGCATAGCATGATATCCTTGAGACTTGGTTTGCGTTCAAAATACTTTAAAATTTTAAGAAACTTACTCATTTTTATTGTTCTTTTACAAAGCTTCTAATTCATAGAGTTCTGCAATGATCCGAGCAACCTTCTTGATGTCTCCCAGCATTCCGCGCATTTCAAAGTCAGCTAGAACAGGGAAGCCAAAACGTTGGCTGTATTGTTTAGCAGTGAGGCAGTATTGATTGTTGAAGTTTCGGTTCCCAGATCCGACAACACCTAGACATTTACTAGCATTGTCACCATAGGCAATAAAGTCACCTACTGGAGTCGTTAAAATTTCCACATCTCCATTGTCAACACCATTACCACCCTCTAGATAAGTTGGCAAGAAAACCACATAGGGGTTCGTCATCTCAAAGAAATCTTCCCCTTCCTTGACCAAATCCTTTATATGAATCTTTTCTACTTCTATGTTCTTATATTGCTCCAAAAGATAGGTTTTAAGACGAGTCACGAAACTTTCAGTATTGCCACTCAAACTGATATAAACTAAAGATACTTTTTTCATATTGATATTCTCTTTTTCCACTAAAAATAACTACCAAGATTGTATCTTGATAGTTATCCTTTGTCAACCATTAGCGTTGTTCTTAGATTGCTTTCGCTAATTCTTTTTGTTGACGCCACATATTATAAAAGACAAGAGCTAAGAAAACAATATTAATGATAATGAAGACGATGATAACTCCATTGGCACCGATTCCTGCTCCCATACGAATGGTTGGATCTGTAAAAAGAGCGAGCCCCTGCTGTACTCCAAGGAAGTTATAAATAGTTCCAATAATAGCTAGGAAAATATAACCAATATAAATATAGTTTGCTAGTTGAATATTATCACGTACGAGGTAGACTAAAGCTGCAGTCACTAAAACCGCTGATAAAACAATCAAAATAACATTAAAGAGAGAATGGTTATGCTCTGCTATTTTAATGGTGTAAGCAACCATCTGCTTATTATATTCTGCCGATACTCCTTTAATAGTTGGTAAATGATCTATTTTTGGTATTGGAACTAAAACTCCCAATAAGGAATATGCAGAACATAGGGCTGATAAGATTAACAATACCCACAAATAAATTGGTTTCTTTTTCATCCTCACAGCCTCCTAATCATTTATTCTTATCATTATAACATATTTTATATAGAAAATCAAGTTTATAGAATAATAAATAAAGATTGAACTGAAATGTATTGAAATTGAAAAAAACGCTTAAAATCAGCGTTTTTCTTATGTATTGATTCGTATTGAATGCTTACTTCAATTCTATCTACAGTTTCTAAATCTCTAAATATAATAGAGCTAAAACAGTGGTAAAACAGATTTTCAACAAACTTGGTAATATCTTAGAAAATAATTTCTTTATAGTCCAAGTCGGTTTGCTTTAAATTATACTTTTTTCTTAAACATTTGATACGAGTAGGTATTTCTTGTGAGTAATTTTCATCAAAAAATTTCATAGATAAGTCCTATATATAATCATGGTAAAGTAGTAAAAATAGTTGTTATCCTAGTTGATTAAAAAAATCTCTGATTTCCTCATCTTTTATAAAATAATATATAATTTTCCCCTCTCTTCTAGTGTCCAAGATGTTTTGATTGGCTAGTTTACGAAGATGGTGGGAGGCAGATGCCATACTGAGATTTAATAAACAGGCTATATCGCAGACACAGAGTTCTTCGACGGCAAGGAGATAAAAGATGATATTTATCTGTTTATTATCGGTAAACTTTGATAAAATACGAAGTGATTTTTGGACTTTTTCCTTTTCAAGGTAGTTCGTTGCGGTTATAACATTTTGTTGATTTATAACATCCACTTGACAGATACTATCTTTTTTCATAATTTTTTCTCCTAGCCGAACACAGCCCTCAGCATGTCAAAGCTGTTGTTTTCAATCAGGATATACATCCCCAATCCTAAATAGACAACGGCAATAAACCATCTGCTATATTTTTCCAAAGTTTCTCCAACAGAAGGGACTTGTGCCAATTTTTGGGCAGAAAAAACCAAGAGATAAATCATGACTAGAAAAGTAAGTAAAGTCACTATCAAATTCGCTAAATTTAAGGTGGTAAAATATGGGACAAAGACACCAATATTGTCAGCGCCACAACTTGCAAAAGTAATCATAGCGACTAGAAAAATCAAGTTTTTATTGTCTTTTCGCAAACCATCTTTTGCAATAGCTTCTCCATCAGAATCTCCTAAAAGCAAAACTTTGAGGCCTAGGAAAATTGGAATCAAACCGAGTAAACCTAAAATCTCTTTACTAGGAATATAATTTAAGACAAATGCAAAAAGTAAACTTAGCAATATTAGACTAACAGAGCCTAGAAATTGTCCTAAATAGATGTTAATGATGTCTTTTCTGCTTTTTCTTTTGGCAAAAAATAACATTAGGATAATAAGTAAGTCTACGGCTGTCCCAGAATACAGGATTATTGAAGTAACAACATTTTGAACCATAAAGCACCTCATTCAAATATATTTTTGAATGTATTTTAACATTAAACTTTGTAGATGTCAACTTCAATTCCACCAAAATATAGATAAGAAGTTAGTGTACCAAATATTAAAAAGCCCTGCTATCGAAATGATAGCAGGGCTTAATTTCAATATCTAAATGATATTATTTATCTAAAAAGGTAGAGATTGGACTGAAATATAGTGAAATGTATTGAAATTGGAAAAAGAAAAACGCTTGAAATGATATGATACCTCTTAAGTAGACATGGTAAAT
>NZ_KV841544.1:0-1795 GCF_001839505.1 Streptococcus sp. HMSC34B10
TGATATGATACCTCTTAAGTAGACATGGTAAATAACCAAAATCTACTTAAGAGGTATTTTTATGTCTAGAAGAGAAAGATTCACCCCATACGAGAAAGAACAAGCTTGTCTCGATTATATTAATGGTAATCGTTCCAGTGCTGAGATATGTAACTGTCTTCATATTTCCACAAGGACGATTCAAGATTGGGCGGCCATCTATAAAAAACATGGAATTTTAGGACTAACAAAGAAAACAAAAAACCGTTCCTATTCAAAAGAATTTAAAATGGAACTTGTTAAAAAATATATTAGTGGTGAGGCTTCATCTGTTGATTTAGCTCATCAGTATGATATTTCTTCAGGGCTTTTAAGAAATTGGATTAGGATGTATAATGCCAATATAGAACTTAAGGATTACAATCCAAAACAGGAGGTCTATATGGCAAAAGCAAGACGCAAAACAACTATTGATGAACGCAAAGAGATTGTCAACTATTGTATTGAACACAATCGAAATTATAAGGAAACAGCGGCACTTTATAATGTTTCTTATAGCCAAGTATACTCATGGATGAAGAAGTATGATAGTGATGGTGAAGAAGGATTAATTGATAAAAGAGGTCATCACAAACTAGATGATGAGGTTGATGAATTAGAACGTTTACGAAGAGAAAATGTGCGCTTAAAACGTCAGTTAGAAGAAAAGGATATGACTGTTGAACTCTTAAAAAAAGTGAAAGAATTCGGAAGGATGTGAGACTAGGTAAACAACGTTATGAATCAAAATACTTAGCGATCGAACACTTTAACACAAACAAAGGGTGGAGCATTAGTTGGATGTGTCATCAGCTCGGAATTACGAGGTCTGCATTTTATAAATGGAAACATCGAATAGTTCCTGAACAAGAACAATTAAACAGCGAAATTGCGGAATTAATTAAAGAATATGACGAACGTTTCTCACATATCTTGGGATATCGAAGAATGACAGATTGGATTAATCATTTCAACCATACGAATTACTCGAGAAAGAGAATTCACCGAATTATGAAAAAACTCGATATTCACGCCGTTATCCGTAAGAAAAAGAAAAAATACAAGACTGGCAAGCCTGAAGAATCCGCAGAAAATAAGTTGGCAAGAAACTTCTATACAACTGCTCCGAACAAAAAATGGGTAACAGATGTTACAGAGTTTAAGATCCCTAACTCTCATAAGAAACTCTATCTTAGTGCCATACTTGATTTATATGATCGTTATCCTATTGCTTTTGTCATAAGTGGTCGAAATGATAATCGGTTGGTCTTCAAAACATTTGACAAAGCCATTGAAAAAAATCCTACAGCTAAGCCTATATTTCACAGCGATAGAGGGTTTCAATAATACCAATAAGAGCTTTCAAAAAAAGCTGAAAGATACTGATATGATTCAATCCATGTCAAGAGTAGGCCATTGTATTGATAACGGGCCAATAGAAGGTTTTTGGGGAATTATAAAATCAGAAATGTATCAGATGTATGATATTTCTGATGAGACCTCCCTCCGATATGCCATCAAAGACTATATTCGATTTTATAGTCATGAGCGACCACAGAGTAGATACGACTGTAAAACGCCTTGGGAAGTAAGAAACGCTGCCTTAACATCAAAACATCCTTTGTCATACCCAATCGCTAAGAATAACAAAATTGAACAGTACAAGTCTAAGTGGTCTGCATAAAAAATCAGCCGTACATTTATTTGTACGACTGACCTTATAAAACAGACACTATTGTTAGATATTTTACCTGTCTACTTGACAGGGGGCATATCA
>NZ_KV841545.1:0-33723 GCF_001839505.1 Streptococcus sp. HMSC34B10
TTTACCATGTCTACTTAAGAGGTATCATATCAGATGGGGTACTTTTACGACTTAGATTTTTTAATGCTTTTAATCAGATAAAATACATATCCTGAGACCAAATAGGCTATAAAGATGATAAACGCCCATCTAAAGACAAAAGCCCAACCATATTTATTAGCATTTAAAAAGAAATAGGGGAAAGGATTGTCCTTAGCATTTGGAATGTTCATCTTTAGAACCAAGCCATTCAGGATTGCAAATCCCATATAAAGTAAGGGAAGACTAGTCCATAACATAGGGTCAAACCACTTATATTGGCGACTCTTGTCAAAAATAATTGTATCTGCTAAAAACCAAAGAGGGACTATATAATGGCAAAGGAAATTTTCCAAACGGTAAAAATCTGTCGTCAAGGGAGCTAGCATGAAATGATAGATGACACAGGTAATCATGATACTCATAGTGACACCACCTTTGAGACGTAGAATACCAGAACTCTGCCAACTATCACCGCCACTACGCATCTTTAACAAAAGATAACCTGTAAAGAGTACAACCAAAAGGTTAGAAAGGACTGTATAATAGAGCAGCATCCCTAAACCACCCCGTTTGGTAATCTCTAAGTATACACCAGTAAAGGCTGCTATAAATAAAAAGATACGACTATAAAATATTACTTTTTCATTTTTAATCATGATTAAATCTTCTTCACAAATTCTGATTTCAATTTCATAGCGCCAAAACCATCAATCTTACAGTCGATGTTGTGGTCACCTTCTACAATACGAATATTTTTCACACGAGTTCCTTGTTTGAGGTCTTTAGGAGCGCCTTTGACCTTAAGGTCCTTAATCAAGGTAACTGTATCTCCATCAGCTAGTTTATTTCCATTTGCATCGATGGCAACAACACCTTCTTCAGTTTCTGCTTGCTCAGCAGGATTCCACTCGTAAGCACATTCTGGGCAAACAAGAAGTGTACCATCTTCATACACATATTCTGAATTACATTTTGGACAATTTGGTAATTGACTCATGTTATCTCCTTAAAAATTTGTAATTATTTGATTGTCAAATTTTCTTTAACAGCAACTATTATACCTTAAAAGAGACTATTTTACAAATCATGATAAAAAAACGATCAACCGAAACCCGGTTCATCGTTTTTTTAGTTTCTTATAAATGTTCTTGTGCTTCTGATTTAATTTTTTCAACAACTTCTAAAATAGAGAGTCCAGTTGTATCCAAATAGATTGCATCCTCAGCCTGTTTAAGAGGCGAAGTTTCACGATGACTATCTTTATAATCACGCGCAGCAATCTCTTCTTTCAAAGTTTCCAAATCTGTTTCGATTCCTTTTGAAAGATTTTCCTTGTAACGACGTTCTGCACGCTCATCTACAGATGCTACTAGAAAAATCTTCAATTCAGCCTTAGGCAAGACCACTGTACCAATATCGCGACCATCCATGACAATACCACCTTGTTGGGCGATTTCTTGCTGGAGAGCTACCAATTTTTCACGAACAGCTGGAATAGCAGCAAAGGCAGAAACAGCATTGGTTACTTCATTTTCTCGTATTGGATCTGTCACGTCAACATCTCCAACAAAAACAAGCTGGTCTCCATTTTCAGCACGCCCAAAGCTAATTGGATATTGTTCCAATAATTCAAGCAGTTGAGAAGATTCCTCTGCGCTTACTTGGTTATTCAAAGCAATGTAGGTCGCAGCTCGATACATAGCACCTGTATCCAAATACGTATAGCCAAAGTCCTTAGCGATAATCTTAGCGACTGTACTTTTACCACTGGAAGCTGGTCCATCAATGGCAATCTGAATTGTTTTCATCGTTACTCCTATCTTGTCTTAAGGACATCACCAGGATTTGCAAACCAAGTTCCTGTAGACATATGACCAGGGTTTAGAGCTTCAAGTTGAGCAATAGAAATCCCTGCTCGAGCTGCAATTGCAGCTTCACCTTCTCCTGCAAGAACTGTAATGGTTCCTTCAGCATTAGCATGTGTTTCTGTATGCTCTTGTTGCGTTGTCTCTGTTTTAGTTTGCTCTGTTACCGCAGTAGTAGCAGTTACAGTTGTAACCTCTTCTACCTTAGGCGCAGAGGAATCATAGAAATCTTTTAATGAAGAAGTACGATTGCTTCCACCAGATGACAAGTAGATTAATATCACTATCATTCCGATAATTATTGTGAAGAAAAGAATCGCTAATATCGTCAAAATACGATTAGCTGAGAACCCTGAATCATATTGATTGCGTTGGCGACGTTCTGTTCTTGTTTCTTCTTCCTGGTTTTCATAAATATCTTCTTGCCACGGTTCCTTTTCCATACCTTACTCCTTGAGTTTTTTTTATTTTCTTATTACAATATAAATATGAAGATTAGACTAATACCTGAACGTTGCATTGCCTGTGGGCTCTGCCAAACCTATTCAGAATTATTTGATTACCATGATAATGGTATCGTTCGTTTTTTCGATGATCCTAAGCAATTAGAGAGAGAAACTCCTTGTAGCGACGACATTTTAGAAGCTGTTAAGAATTGTCCTACTCGTGCTCTAATCAACGAGGAATCTTAAGATTTAATGGAGGATAGTTTTCTATTTTCCACTCTCTCTAGTTTAGCATATTTTTCTAGAAAATTATAGTCTTTTGCTAGACTAATTTTATACAATTTTACAATCATTTGTTCAAAAATCTCAATACCACCTTAACTGCTTTCTTAGGTCGTTTATCGATTACATAAATTCTAATTGATTGTTTCTTATCAATCTCATATAGAGCTAGAAAAAAGAGGAAGTACTTCCTCTTTTTTTGTGAATACAACAGATTAATCATCAAACCCATTTGGATGCTTGCTTTGCCAACGCCATGCATCTTCACACATTTGATTGATGTCAAGTTCTGCTTCCCAGCCAAGTTCTTTTTTGGCTTTTGCAGGATCTGAATAGCAGGCAGCGATATCCCCTGGGCGACGGTCAACGATACGATAAGGAATTGGACGTCCAACTGCTTTTTCCATATTATGGATAATTTCTAGGACAGAATAACCTTTTCCTGTTCCAAGGTTATAAATATTAAGTCCTGAACCTTTTTGAATCTTCTTAAGAGCTGCTACGTGGCCTTTTGCAAGGTCAACCACGTGAATATAGTCACGCACACCTGTACCATCTGGTGTTGGATAATCATCTCCGAAAACTTGCACCTCTTTTAATTTTCCAACAGCTACTTGTGTAACATACGGTAGAAGGTTGTTTGGAATACCGTTTGGATTCTCACCCAAATCCCCACTCTTATGGGCACCAATTGGATTGAAATAACGAAGTAAAACAACGTTCCACTCTGAGTCAGCTTTATAAATATCGGTCAAGATTTCTTCCAACATTAGTTTTGTACGACCATAAGGATTGGTTACTGAAAGTGGGAAATCTTCTAAGATTGGAACTGTATGAGGATCTCCATAAACAGTTGCTGATGAGCTAAAGATGATGTTTTTACAGTTAGTCTCTTCCATAACTTTCAAGAGGCTAACAGTACCTGCAATATTGTTATCATAGTAAGCAAGTGGGATACGTGTAGATTCACCAACAGCTTTCAAACCAGCAAAATGAATCACACCAGTTGGTTCTTCATGTTTGAAAATATCACGAAGAGTTTCAGTATCACGGATATCTGCTTCGTAGAAAGGAATTTCTACGCCTGTGATTCTTTCAACTACTTCAAGACTTTTACGACTACTATTGACCAAATTATCGACGACAACTACTTGGTGTCCGGCTTGGACCAATTCAATAACCGTATGAGTTCCGATGAACCCTGCTCCACCTGTTACCAGAATTTTTTCTTGCATTTTATTTCCTCAATTCTTGGATTATTTTTTTCATTTTACCATTTTTGATAGGGAAAGTCATTTACTTTCCTAATACTATCGTAAAAACTAGGTAAAAGATTTACGATTGTTTCTTTTTAATATATCTTTCAGTCGGATAATCTGCCGGATCTAATACTCCACTTCTCCCCTGGAGCATTTGGGCTAGATGATAACCGATAATAGGACCAGTCGTTAACCCTGAAGATCCTAGACCACTTGCTGCATAGACATTGGATAAATCTGGAACTTGACCAAAAAACGGAGAAAAGTCACTCGTGTAAGCCCGAATACCCACACGTTCCCCACTAATCAGTGCTTCTTTTAAACTTGGATAAAATGAACTCGCTACCTCAGCCATTTGTTGTAGCAAATTCTCATCAACTGCTAGGTCAAAGCCCATATCATTTTCATGGGTAGCACCTAGAGATAACTTACCACCTGAAAATGGTATCAAATCCCACTCACCTTCCGGCATAACTACAGGAAAAGCTCCCATGTCTTGTTCCACTTGGTAATCTCGGAGTTGCCCCTTTTGAGGACGAACATCAACTGCATAGCCTAAAGGTTCCAAAATGTTACCAAGCCAAGCTCCCGTGGACAAGATGACTTGATCAAATATTTGATGGTCTATCTGGTAACCCGGTGCTAGAGGAGTTAGACTGACCTCTTTCTTTACAACCTTGACCTGACTGGCTTCCAGTAAGCGACTAACTAAAAATTGTCCGTCTACTCGAGCTCCTCCGGAAGCATAGAGCAATCTTTCAAATCCCTTTAAACCAGGGAATAACTCACTTGCAGACCTTTGGTCCAGAATAGCTAATTCTCCTATTAAGGGAGATTCATCTCTACGTTGCAAGGCTAAGTCATAGAGTTCCTCTAGTTTGGAGTCATCTTTTTTAAGAAGAAAAACACCAGAACGCTGGTAAAAATCGATTTTTTGACCCGATTTTTCTAAGTCAGTTAATAAATCTACATAAAAGTCTGCTCCTAGGCGAGCCATCTTGTACCAAGCTTTATTACGTCGTTTAGAGAACCAAGGGCTAATAATCCCTGCTGCTGCCTTGGTTGCTTGGCCGTTTCCATTATCAAAAACAGTTACTTCGATATCAGCTTCCTTAGAAAGATAGTAGGCAGCTGTGGCCCCTACAATTCCTGCACCTACAATGGCAACTTTTTTCATTGTCTTTACCTTCTAACTAGATATGATGGAATGGATTGGTGGACGCCTGACTTGCGATAACCTCTAGAGGCCAATCATTTTCTTCCTTCCATTCGTTCAGGAACGCTGCAATTTTTTCAACAAACAGAACTTCAATATAGTGTCCGGGGTCCAGAACCAACAAGCCGTCTGACAACATCTCTTGGGCAGTGTGGTAATAGATGTCACCAGTAATGTAAACATCTGCTCCTTTTGCCAAAGCATCAGAGTAGAAAGACTGCCCACTGCCGCCACAAATAGCCACTCTTGAGATTGTCTTTTGCAATTCAGTCTCTTTATAATACACCATTCGAAGGCTATCTAGATGGAAGACGTCCTTAACATGATCTGCAAATTCTTCAAACGTTTGAGGTTTAATATTGCCAATACGCCCGATGCCACGTTCAGGACCTGTTTCCTGTAGAAAAGTTGTATCCTTAATATCCAATAGTTGGCAGAACCAGTCATTAAGGCCGTTTTCAACAATATCAATATTAGTATGGCTAACGTAGACTGCAATATCATGCTTAATAAGATCAATATAAATCTGATTTTGAGGGCGACTAGCTACCAAGTCCTTTATCGGACGAAAGATTGGCGCGTGCTTGACAATAATCAGATCAACACCCTTTTCGATGGCTTCTGCCACCGTTTCTTCACGGATATCAAGGGCAACCATGACCTTTTGGATTTCCTTATCTAAGGTTCCAATTTGCAGACCACGACTATCGCCTTCCATAGAAAATTCTTGTGGACAGTAAGTTTCATAACGCTTAATCACTTCACTTGCTTTCATGGAGCACCTCCTTAATGGCTTTAATTTTATCTGCCAGAACCTGACGTTCTTCTTGATTTTTTTCTGGAATTTGACTAAGGGCAAATCCTAGCTTACTTGCTTCTCTTTGCCATTTTTGGCTGAAGACTGGGCTAAGTTCTTTAGATAAAAAAGGACCAAAGCGGACATCAGTTCCTGATAGATTCATTTCACCAGCTTCTGCAACTATGATCTCGTAAAATTTCCCAGCTTCTTCTAGGATGCTTTCTGCCATAATTTGAAAACCGTGCTCTTGTAGCCAGTTGCGTAACTCATCTTCTCGGTTATTTGGTTGAAGAATCAATCGCTCAACATTGGCTAGTTTGTCCAAACCCTCTTCTAATATAGTAGCAATCAAGTGACCTCCCATTCCTGCAATAGTGATAACAGAAACCTGATCACTTTCTTCGAAAGCTGCCAAACCATTAGCTAAACGGACCTGAATTTTCTCAGTCAAGCCATGACTTTCAACATTTTTAACTGCAGATTGATAGGGCCCCTCTACAACTTCACCCGCGATGGCAGCTTCAATATGACCTTTTTCAACTAATTCAATAGGTAAATAAGCATGGTCGCTACCGACGTCCAGCAAAACAGCTCCTTGGGGAACAAAAGAAGCTACTGTTTCTAATCTCTTTGAAATCATCTTCTCTCACTTTCAAAAACTCTATTTCCCTTTATTATACCATATTTTATCTAGCAATCCTGCACCTAAAAAGACCGCAATCATGGATTGCAGTCTTTCTCTATTTTCTAGATTGATAACGACTTGTCAGGATGAAAATGACAGCAAAGATGGCCATCATGATGCCATAGACAGGTAATGTTTGTCCTGTCAGCGTTGAAATTTCAAGTAATTTTTGGATTCTTGGAAATAGAGCTGTTCCAAGGAAACCTCCAACTGACCAAATAATCAATAGCACACGCCACAAGCTAAATGGCAAGCAAGCTCTAACTACAGACATGAAACCAATCGATGCCAGTAGATAATACAAAAGTGTCGAAATTTCAATGGCTGTCCAACCTTGACTGGTTCCAAAAATTTTAACAAAGAGAACACTAAAGACTACCATCAAGGCACTTGGAAGTGCACGTAGCATGGATTTTTTGAGGAAGTTTTGTTCCACAGGTTTGATATTTCGTTCAAAAGTTAATACAAACGGTGGGAATCCTTCCACAAACTGGTCAATCATGGTAATCTGAATCGGAATGAATGGGAAAATCAGAATCCATTCAGTACGGCCCAATAATGCACTTGCAATACAGATAACTGCCAATAAGAATGAATAGATGGTCTTAATCAAGAAAATTGGAGCAATGTGGGCAATGTTATTGACCACACGACGTCCTTCAAAAAGAATCTCAGGAACATCATTGAAATCTGAATTCAAGAGAACCAGATTTGCAATCTGACGAGTCGCTGGATCTCCTTCAGCCATAACGATGGAACAGTCTGCCTCACGGAGAGCTAGGATATCATTGACACCATCCCCTGTCATAGCAGTCGTATGTCCTGCTTTTTTCAGAGTTTGGATGATCAGTTTCTTTTGATGAGGCGAGACACGTCCGAAAATTGCTGTCTCCTCAGCCATGGCAACCAACTCTTCATCAGTAATTTTCGAACAATCTACATAGCTCTGATAGTCTGCAAAACCAGCTTTTTGAGCAATACTTGAAACGGTAACTGGATTATCACCAGAGATAATTTTCAGCCCCACTTCCTGAGATCGAAGATAGTCTAGAGTTTCAGCTGCCCCTTCTCGAATCGGATCTAGAATCTCAAGCAAAGCCAAGGCTTGAATATCAGATGGTTTTTGTGGCTTGTGATGGCCAAGTTTTTCTTGACTGAGCGCTAACACCAAGACACGAGATCCTCGTTCAAGAGCTTCCCTAGCCTCAGGAACTTCAGCATCCAACAACATCTCCGGTGCGCCTAGAAAAACAGTTCCAAGACCTTCCAACTCCATTGCTCCCCATTTTCGATCGCTTGAAAATGGAAGGCTAGAAATCATCGGATAAGCCATCTCTCCCGCAAAACGCTTTCGAATAGCTTGGGCAGTTGGATTTTTATCCTCACTGTGTGCCATATAGCTGGTTAGTATTTTGGCAATAGCATCTTTGTCGTAAGCTTGAGTCAGAGGAAGGACAGTCTCAACCTGCATCTTTCCTTGGGTGATGGTCCCTGTCTTATCCAAACAGAGCATATCGACACGCGCTAAGGTCTCAACTGAGTACATTTCCTGTACCAAAACCTTCTTCAAACCGAGCTTGATAACAGCGGTTAAGAGAGAGGTGATAGTCAAGAGCGCAATTCCCTTAGGCAACATCCCCAAAAGGGCTGTAGATGAATTAACTACAGAAGACTTCAGTGGCAAACCTTTTAAGAGCAATGCTTCAAGCAAGAGAGCAATTCCAAATGGAATGATGATTTTCCCAGTAAAGCCAGCTAGTTGGTCTAGCGATTTCATGATACGTGAGTTGATCGGCTTCACCGTCTTAGCTTCAAGCATGAGCTTGGCTGCATAGTTATCCGCCCCAACATGATGTACCTGGGCGAGGACAGAACCACTTGCAAGAAAGCTACCCGACAACATTAAGTCTTCTACTTCTTTTTGCACCAAGTCACTCTCACCTGTTAACATGGCTTCATTGACTTCTGCAAAACCTTCTAAGACAACTGCATCACTTGGAATCTGATCTCCCGCTGATAAGCGAATCACATCATCTAAAACAAGTTTTTCCGGATCCAAAGCAATCTCTTGTCCATCACGGATAGTGGTAATCTTTTCTTTATTCAAGAGATTGAGTTTATCAACCATATGTTTGGCACGTAGCTCAGTTACAATTCCTGAAAAAGCATTAAAACAGATAACCGCAAAGAAAACTAGGTTGCTCCATGCCTGAACAAAGGCTAGTGCAAGAGCTATCGCAAAGTTTAAGGCATTGAATAGGGTAAAGACATTTCGCTTTACAATCTGCCAAGTACTGGTACTAGCTGATGCTTTGAAATCATTAATCTGCCCCTGTTTCTGACGTTCTTTAACTTCTAATTGGCTTAAGCCCATAATTTTATTTTTATCCATAATCTCTATCATATCATTTTTTTTTGAATAATTCTAATCTCATATGAAGAGCTTTTTCACCTATATAAAAAAATTTGCCTGTCCTACAACGATAAGGTATAATAAAAGAAAGAAAACCGAAGGAGACATCATGTTTTACACTTATCTGCGTGGGCTGGTTATGTTGATTCTATGGTCAATTAATGGAAACGCTCACTTTCACAATACTGAAAAAATTCCAAGTTTAGATGAAAACTATATCCTTGTTGCGCCACACCGTACCTGGTGGGATCCAGTCTATATGGCTTTTGCAACAAAACCAAAGCAATTTGTCTTTATGGCAAAAAAAGAACTCTTTTCAAATCGCATCTTTGGTTGGTGGATTCGCATGTGTGGTGCTTTCCCTATCGACCGTGATAACCCAGGTTCTTCTGCTATCAAATATCCAATTAATGTTCTTAAAAAGAGCAATCGCTCACTGATTATGTTCCCGAGTGGTAGTCGTCATTCCAATGATGTTAAGGGTGGTGTAGCCCTCATCGCAAAGATGGCTAAGGTTCGTATCATGCCTGTTACCTATACTGGTCCTATGACTCTAAAAGGGCTTGTCAGCCGTGAACGTATTGATATGAACTTCGGAAATCCGATTGATATCTCAGATATTAAAAAGATGAATGATGAGGGAATTGAGATGGTTGCAGACCGCATCCAATCTGAATTTCAACGCCTGGATGAGGAAACAAAACAATGGCACAATAATAAAAAACCAAATCCACTCTGGTGGTTCATCCGTATCCCTGCACTGCTTTTGGCAATTATTGTCGGAATCCTGACAATCCTCTTTACCTTCGTAGCAAGCTTTGTTTGGGACCCAGATAAAAAGAGAGAGCAATTACAATAATCTAATCTTCACAAGCCTAAGTTGAGTACTTGGGTTTTTTCTAGTTGCTCCGGTGCCCATTCGCTTATTGACAAAAGGCTAAAACTATAGTATACTTTCAAAGTAAGCTGATTTAGCTCAGTAGGCAGAGCGCATCCATGGTAAGGATGAGGTCGCCGGTTCGATCCCGGCAATTAGCATCATTCGTCAGTTCCTTTTTAGGAACTATTTTTTTCTTGACAAACTATTGCCTCTATAGTACAATAAAGTCTGCGATGAGTCGATATGTAGCGAGAGCTACAATTGCGCAAAGGAGGTCATTAACGCAGGAGCGGACCTTGAGAAATTGTGTGAACCGGTTTCTCACATGGAGATGCCTCTCATGCTTTCTGGTTTCCCAGAAAGCTTTTTTTAATTCTTTTATATTCTACAACAAAAAAGCCTATCACCCAAGCTCGAACGCTTGAAGTGATAGGTTTTTATTTTTTGATTAACGTACTGTACGGATACGCATAGTGTTTGTACGAACTGCTTCACCAAGTGGCACACCTGCTACGATAACGATATCGTCACCAGATTGTACAAGACCTGCTTCAACTGCTTTACGTTCAGCAATTTCAAACATGTCATCAGTTGATGATGGAGCTTCTGTCAACATTGGGATAACACCCCAGTTCAACATCAATCCACGTTCTGTCAATTCGTCAAATGTCAATGCCAAGATATCAGCGTTAGGACGATATTTAGAAATCAAACGAGCTGTATGACCAGTCTTAGTAAGAGTCACAATCAATTTGATATCCATTGAGCTTGCTGCATCTTTAACTGCTGACGCCATAACTTCTGTCTTAGAATTACGTTCAAATGAATCTGAGTTCAAACGACCATACTCGTTAAGAAGAGTTTGAGCATTCTTGTCGATTGTAGCCATTGTTGCAACTGATTCAAGTGGGTATTTACCATTTGCAGATTCACCTGAAAGCATTGTAGCATCAGTTCCGTCAATAACAGCGTTAAATACGTCTGATACTTCTGAACGAGTTGCACGTGGTTTTTCAGTCATTGTTTCAAGCATGTTAGTTGCAGTGATAACAACTTTACCAGCAGCATTCACTTTAGTGATAATCATTTTTTGGTAAACTGGAACCATTTCAAATGGTACTTCAATACCCATATCACCACGAGCAATCATGATACCGTCAGCAGCTTCAATGATTTCATCCAAGTTTTCGATACCTTGTTGGTTTTCGATTTTTGCAAACAATTGAACGTGACCATTACCAGTTTCTTCACAGATTGCACGAACTTCGTTTACGTCTTTTGCAGTACGTACGAATGAGATTGCGATAAAGTTGATACCTTGTTCAAGACCGAAACGAATATCAGCATTGTCGCGATCAGCAAGTGCTGGGAAAGGAATCTTAGTGTTAGGAATGTTAACACCTTTTTGTTTAGCAATGATACCATCATTTTCAACTTTAACAACAAATTCACGTTTAGCAGCATCTTTTTCTACAACTCGAAGACCAAGTTTACCATCATCAACCAACACTTGGTGACCAACTTCAACATCATCAAAAATATCAAGTGCACCAGCTACGTTCAAAGCAATCACGTCACGAGTTGATTTGATACCTTGTTTTGTTGCAACACGGATTGTTTCACCAGTCTTGTATGAGTATTCTTTAGCTTCACCTTCAAACAATTCAGTACGGATTTCTGGTCCCTTTGTATCAAGAAGGAAACCAACTTTTTTACCTGCAAGTTTTTCAGCAAGTTTTACAGTTGCCATACGTTCACCTTGTTCTTGGTGGTCACCGTGTGAGAAGTTGAAACGGAAAGCGTTAGCTCCTGCTTCAATCAATTTAGCAATGTTTTTTGCTGATGCTTCAACATCAAGCTTTTCACCCCAATATCCGTCATCACCAAATTTTTTACCACCACGGATTTCTACCGCAGGACCTAAAGTTGCAACGATTTTTACACGTTTATTCATGATTATGAAACTCCTTTATTTTTTAGACCTTTTTGGTCTGATTAACTAAGTTAATGAAAGTAAATTAGGACAAGCTCTTATTCAATTTGGCTAGTTCTAAGTCAGCCTTGTGAGGGTTGTTTACAACAATCTTACCATCGGCTGTTAGGCTAAATAAAGCCCCCTCTTCTGCTGTTCCCAGAATTGGATTTTCAACCATCTTTTCATTACGAATACCAACAGCAACACCACCGATTCCTTGTTTAAGAAGTTTAACAGCGTGTGCTCCCATACGTGACGCTAATACACGGTCACGAGCAGTTGGTGATCCACCACGTTGGATATGACCGAGTTCTGTTACACGAAGATCACTTGTATCTCCCGCTTCTTTCAGCTTTTGACCGAATTCAGCTGCTGACATAACACCTTCAGCTAAGACGATGATATTGTGTTTTTTACCATGTTCGTAACCCGCCTTGATGCTTGCTACGATGTCTTCCATTTTGAAACCTTCTTCAGGGATGATGATTTCATCAGCTCCAGTTGCGATACCAGCCCAAAGAGCGATATCCCCGGCATTACGTCCCATAACTTCAACGACGAAAGTACGACGGTGACTTGAAGATGTATCACGAATCTTATCGATGGCATCCATTGCAGTTGTTACTGCAGTGTCAAATCCGATAGTGAAATCAGTTCCCACAATATCGTTATCAATTGTACCTGGAAGTCCAATAGCAGGGAATCCATGCTCAGTCAAGCGCATAGCTCCATGATAAGAACCATCACCACCAATAACTACGACACCTTCGATACCGTGTTTTTTCAACTGCTCAATTCCTTTAAGTTGACCTTCAAGTTGTGCAAACTCAGGATAACGAGCAGAGTGAAGGAAAGTACCACCACGTGAAATGATGTCTCCTACAGAAGCAGTATCAAGTGGATAAATCTCACCAGCAACCATACCAGCATATCCATCATAGATACCAAATACTTCCATTCCTTCCGAGATTGCTTGACGAACAACTGCACGGATAGCAGCATTCATACCAGGGGCGTCTCCACCACTAGTCAAAACAGCAATACGTTTCATTTGGTTTTGCTCCTTTTTCTTTTTACATTCTAACTGATTATACCACAATTAAAGTTAAAATTCTTTTATTTTCATTGATTTTTAACGATAAATCGTTTTCATAGTTATTTGTCTCAAAGATTCTTGTAGACTTGCGTCTTTTGCTACAAAATAACCTGGTAAAAGAACATTTTTTTGTTCATCCTCATAGCGAATGACAACAGGAATTTGGCCCTTATGTTGCTCTAAAATATGATAAATCTCAGAATCGTAGTCATGATCAGCCACCTGAATCCAAAAACGTTCACTTACTGCTTCTTTTAGAGTATTTAACACTAATTGCAGGCGACCATCTCTGGACTGTACTTTTCCATTTAGATAGTAGAATTTCCCTTCATGTAGGATGTTTTTAAATTGGCGATACTGGTCAGAAAAAACAGTGACTTCCAAATTTGTCTTACTATCACTAACTTTCAAAAAGGCCATGTTTTCACCTTTTTTTGTTCGGATTACACGGATAGATTGAATCTCTACGAGCACAGTTGCTGTCTGACCTTCGGACAGTTCAGACAAACTAACAATTGGATATAATGGGTTCTTTGCTAAAATCAGCAATGGGTGTTGACTGATACCCACTCCTAACCATTCTTGCTCCTTTTTGAATTTCTCGATATTCGAGAAGTCTTCTGTGTCTGTCCAGCTATAGCTAGAATCTGCAAAGAGACTACCTAACTCATCCACAAAGATAAACAAAGTTGGTAGATTCGCTAAAATCTTCTGACGATTTTTATCAAATCCATCAAAGAGACCAACTTCTACTAAGGGAGTCAGGAGGCTAAGCTTCTGATAATTTTTGGGGAGTCGTGTGATAAAATCTTCTACACTACTAAAAGGACGATTCTCTATAATCCAATAAGCAAAATCACGAGACATTCCCTTAATACTTTTAAGCCCTAAATACACCGTCTTATCCGTCAATTTATCCTGATATGGAACCGTATTAATCGAAAACGGAGTCAGTTTAAAGCCCATTTCAAGCGCATCGAGAATATAATCTCCACTCGCATAGTTGAGCATGACCTGATAAAAGATCGCTGGGTAATGTGTTTTAAAGTAGGCAAGTTGAAAGGCTAAAGCTGCATAAGCGTAGGCGTGGGAACGGTTAAAACCGTATCCAGCAAATTTTTCCATGACAGCAAAAACTTCTTGAGCCTGTTCTTTGCTATGGCCATTTTCAAGTGCACCTTGGATAAAACTCTCCTCCATTCGGTGCATCTCAGCAGCATTCTTTTTTCCCATAGCACGACGCAAGATATCGGCTTTTCCAAGACTAAAACCAGCATAGCGTTGAGCTACTTGCATGACCTGTTCTTGGTAAAGCATGATGCCATAGGTTGGAGCTAAGATATCTTCTAGCACAGGATCCAGAACCGTAACTTTTTCTTTGCCATGTTTTCTGGCTACAAAGTTATCAATATAGTCACTCGCTCCTGGTCTGTTGAGGGAAGTGGTTGCCACTACATCTTCAAAGCTTTCTGGTTTCACGCGCTTCAACAAGCGAATAGCTCCAGGTTGTTCAAACTGAAAGATTCCCTTGGTCTTCCCAGCTGCAAACAGGGCTAAAGTTTCTTTATCCTCAAGGTCTATATCCTCAATTCTTAATGGAATTCCTTGAGTTTCATATAAGAGCTCTTGCATTTTTTGAGCGAAGGTTAGGTTTCGAAGACCCAAGAAATCCATCTTGAGCAAGCCATTTCCTTCAACTCCATGAGCATCATACTGGGTAATCAGCATATCCTCACCGTACTTGAGAGGGATATAATCTGTTAGATTTTTATCACTAATCACGATACCAGCTGCGTGGATGGAAGTTTGTCGAGGATAGCCTTCAATCTTTTTGGCAATTTCAAAAGCTTTTTGATACTCAATCTTACTTTGAATCAGTTGTCTAAATCCTAGATTGCCTTCATAGGCTGTCGTTAAGGTATCTTTGAAACCAATTTTTTTTGTTATGGATGTCAACTCATACTCGGGAACACCATACCGTTTAAAAACATCTCGGATAGCCTGTTTGGCACCAAAGGTCGAGTAAGTAACAATCTGCGCAGCATGGATACTACCATAGCGGTCACGAACATAGCGAATAAACTCTGGACGATAGATATCAGGAATATCAATATCGATATCAGGCATGGTATAGCGTTCACGATTCAAGAATCGTTCAAAGATAAGATTTTTTGCTACAGGATCAATCCCCGTAATATCTAGAGCGTAGGCTACTAAACTTCCAACTGCAGAACCACGTCCCATTCCCATGTAATACCCTTGAGAACGACCGAAACGTAAGAGATCCCAGACAACCAAGAAATAGTCATCGAATCCCATTTCATGAATCACTGATAACTCATCTTCTAAACGAGCCTGATAATCTTGATTCCATAACCCTTTCTGCTTCAGACCCTGAATGGCTCGTTCTCGGAGTTCTTCAACAGCAGGTCTCTCTGGATTGAAACGTGGAAGCTTGAGACTACTATCAATCTCATAGGAAGTATCTTTGACCAATCTTGCAAGATTATCCAGTGCGATTGGGAACTTCTCTAGAAAAACCTGTTCTAGACGCTCAGCTGGTAACAACAAGCCCTGTTGAGATTGAACATCAATCTCTCGCAAGGTCACGTTCTCTTTAATCGCTTTAAGCATCTGTAGAGCTTCTAAATCCTCAGACTCAAAAGAGTTAACACGATAAAGAGGGAGAATGGGGTGAGAAAAATTCGATTGAGGTGTATCCGGATACACTCCGATATAGTAGTCATGTCCCAAATCTAAGTCGGCAATTCCAGAATAATAGGGAACAATAACGCAAATATCCTCTAGGTAAGAAGAAAAATCAGTCCACTCTTTTTTACCCGTCATCTTTAAAGTCGAAAGCTTCATAAGATTTTGATAACCACGATTTGACAGGGCTAGCAAACGTAGATTGAGCCATTCATCTTTATGATGAACAGTCATTTCAAGACCTAATAAAGGCTGAATCCCCTGTTTTTGGCATTCTTTGATAAAATAATAGGCTCCATAGAGATTATCTTCATCCATGATTCCAAGTGATGAATAGCCATATTCCTTCCCTAGGCTGACATATCTCTTGATTGAAATCATACTCTCCATGAAACTATAGACAGTTTTCGTATCCAGTTGGGCAATCATTCTTTCTCACCTCCCTTTTTCTTTTTCTATTATACCATTTTAAAAAATAGAAACACAATTTCTTTCTAATCATTAAACTAAAAAACCACAGCCTTAAAGGCTATGGTTTTATGATATGAAATAAGTTCGAAGAAGAGTTGCGCCTAGCTTTTTTAATTTAGTTACTTGTATCTTTCGTTAAAAATATCCCGATTAAAACTAGAACTAGGGAGAGAAAAGGAAAAATCCCAAAAGTCAGCCAATCCGTGTTGAATGCTAAAAGTCCGGAAAGCAAATAAAAACCTGCACTCGCATACAAAAAATTTCTATTTACTTTCTTGATTCCTATCTGTGTTAAGACAGTTGCTATAGCGTAAGGAATTAAATTAGGACCTAGAAAAATCAAGAATACAATTCCCCATTTACCAGCAGCTAAAGCAAAATGTATAAATATAAGAATATAGGTAAGTGCCAAATAAAATGAGAAAGATAGAAGAGCCGAAGGTTTCTTGACTGCTTTTGGACCATTCTCCGTATTTTCAACTGAATTATTCTCTACAATTAGTTTATCTTCTTCTTTGTTTAGTTCTACATTTGGATTTTGGTCTGACATTTTTTTCTCCCACTAATTTGTTTAATTATTTTTATTATATCCCAATTTGTCACATTAAGCTAGATAGAAAAAGCCATCTATGTTAGTCCCAGATAAACGCTCACATTTGTCTGAAAGAAACTAACATAAATGACCTACACTACTCCGTATCAAGTTTTTCTGAGTCAGGTGAAATAGTCTAACTCAATTTGACAAATGAGGAGTTTTTATTATTTTTCACGAATCACTTCTACCTTATATCCATCTGGATCTTTGATAAAGTAATAGTTTGGCTGAGTTCCTGGCAGTCCTTTAGGTTCTGTTACTTCATAACCTTTTTCACTATGCTCTTTATGCAGAGCTTCAAGGTCAGGCGTACTTAGGGCAATGTGTGCAAAGCCGTCACCCACAACATAAGGCCCGTGGTCATAGTTATAAGTCAATTCCAATTCATAATCATCACCATCAAGGCCTAAATAAACAATGGTGAAAGCATAATCTGGAAAGTCCTTACGGCGCAATTCCTTAAATCCAAAAGCATCTTGATAAAATGCAATTGATTTTTCAAGATTTTCTACGCGTAAGCAGGTATGTAACATTTTTGAAGCCATATTATATCCTCTTTCATTTCGATAGTTCCATTATACCCTGAATTAGTAAAATTTACTAGGAACTTAAACTGTAACCCCCTACTCAATGCTTTAACGCAATTCAAGAACCTCTCGATTTTCCTTACGAATATTCCGCACAAGTAAAAGTAAGATAAGAATAAAGAGTCCTTCTAGGAAGTAGAAAGCAAACTCACTATTCATAATTAGTAAGTCTTTTTCAAAAAAGACTTTACTAAAATCTTGTATAGGTGCGAATAGGATTCTAAATAAACGTCTTAGGAAAATAAAAATTTGCAATCCATAAATCATAAAGGTCTTTTTAACACCAATTGCTAAACGCTGTTCTTTTGTAAAATAAGCCAATACGATTCCATTTAATAAGAGTATGAACGTTAAGCTCAGAGTTTCATCTCTTAGAACAACTGGATTAAAAAGACTTAAGCGACTGTGAGTAAGAGGTAATAATTGAAAAAATATAATACCCATTAAAATTGGAAAGAAAATTCCCTTCAATGAAGGTGGTAACCCTACTTTATATCTTGTAAAGTATAAGACACCAACCACTATCATAACAATAAAGATGTAACACATCGCAACATATGAAATCATTTCGCTTCGGTTTGCCAGAGCAACTAGAAAACCTGAAGATAGAAACAGTCCCAGCGGAACTAACTTGTCTAAAGAATAATCCCACTTAAACCCTTCACTTATCTTGAATCCATCAATAGAACAGAAAAAAGTAATGAAAATAAGAGCCCCAATGAGACCTAACGGTAAGGTTGGTAAGATAAAGATCATTAACAATATTAATAGAATCCATGGTTTGAGATTGTAGTAGAATTTTTGTTTTAATCCTCTAGCAGCTACACCTTCTTCAATCAGTGTTTGCCTCAATTTTAGCATATAAACGTAGAATAGTGATACCATACCGGCATGAACCCAGGAATTCATAGCATATTGCTCTAAAACACTGAATATTAAACTAAAAATCGTAAATAGACCAAACACAAACTGAAGAAACTTATTTTTAAAGACCTGTCTTTTTTTCCAAACCAAATAAGATATTTTAGAATTCGGATGACAGAGTTGATAAGCATAGCTGGTCATCTCTTCTAGTTTCTGGTCTGTCTCCTCCGTCATCATCATGGGAACCATTTTAGATGTGGAAAAAGGACCTAAAACATAAAGCAACAATTCTCCGTCTTTAAAACGATAATACTCCTTATAGATTTGTTGAAGCAAAATCGCAAGAATGCGCGGTTTACTTTTAAAGTAAGTTCTCCACTTCTCCCAATCATTGATATCTTCATCATTCTTCGTAATCTTATCAATATAGAGATAGCCTTGATGATACCAGTAATCAAAATTTTCTTTTTTATCTAATGAAAACTTTTCAACAACCCAAGGATAAGAATGAGTATCCTTCCAGAAACCGAATTTCTTCAGATAAGGATTTTCTTCATCCTTGATATGTTTTTCTACAAAGTGGAAAACAATATCAAGAACCTTGTCATTTGTAAATGGATAAACATCGATGTCCTCCAATAATTGAAGCAAGAGAGATTCATCCTGAACGTTCTCAAGGAGATAGGACCAATCCTTTACAAGTCTAGCATCGTCTTGATATGTACTATAGGCTAAGAGATATAGAGCTTCCTCAACCTCTGAAGAATTTAGCAAATTATAAGAATGGATATCGAATGGTTCTTCTGAATCTGCTTTTAATTCTTCAAAGTAAGCCACAAGCTCGTCATAGGCTTTTTGGTCTTCTTCTCCCACCTCTGGTTTAATCTTCTCCAAAATATAAGCCAAAACTGGAATGCTAGTAATCATTTGTTTACTGCTATTCAAGAGAAAAAGGACCGTACCAGGAGAAAAAGATTGTTTGAAAAAAGTTATCCAAACTCCAATTTGATTGGCTTTTTGGGAGTCCTCTAGAAGGGCTTGGCATAAACGATAAGAAGCATACAATTTCGCAGTTTCTTTTTTCGCATCCTCAAGAGACTCTCCATTTTTGTAGGCAGTAGCTCTTTTAACCTTCCAATGCTTCAGTTTATAGTAATATCCCCAGTACTTAAAGTCAGGAATATAGTCTTCCAGCAAGGGAATGATGATAGAGAATTGCTCAGGTTTGTTAAAAATATAAACATCCATTTCTTCTAAAACAGACTGAACAACACTCATATCATATCGATACTGATTAAAAAATTGTCTCCAAAGATGTTCTTGTTCTTCTATGGTATAGTCAGGATTTCCTACAATACTTTCAATCGCGTTTCTAATCAGATACTCTGACTCTAGATAATCACTAAAATCTAAGACATGACTAGAAGCATTCGACTCGTGAGCAGTTGACTCTTCACTTAAAGTTTCAAAATTAAGCGGAGAAGCAACTATTTTCTCTTCTTGATTACTGAAATGCTGAGAGGAGCTAGCTTCACTTCCAACAGTTTCTGGTCTCGTACTATTAGACCGTGCTTCTCTTAAAGCCGACTGGTAGGCTTCTACAATTTGTTGATAGATTTCTGGTTGGTCCTCAGGATGGTAAAGTTTCACTAACTCAGAATATCGTTTTCGAATAGTCTTAACATCATGAGTTGGCTCAATCCCTAAGATTTCCCATTTGTTCATAGAATCCCCTCTCATAAGCCACGCTCTAGAAACTCTAGATAGTTAGAAAATGATTGATAAAGTTTTGGTAAATGATACATAGATGCTTGTCTAACTTCTTCTTCAAAACGTCGAGTCTCTGCCATCAACTCATCTCTTCTTCTCCCTAAGAGCATGCTGTATACACGATTGGCCTTTTCAAGCAAGAAACGGTAAACCTCTGTTTCTTGAGCATTAATCTTATAACGAGTTAACTCTGCTTGTTTTTTCTTGATTTCATCTTCAGTCAAGGTGATACTCTCTTGGAGAATAACATGATTAAATACTTTCTTTGTTGAATCAATGGTTACTTCTACATCCAAAATTCCATTTAGGTCATAGGTGAATCGAATAGTAAAGCCTTCATGAGCCCGTTTATTAACAGGAACTGGCACTTCCAACTCCCCGAGGAATAAGTTTTGGGAAGCCTTCATCATTTCTCCTTGGTAGACTTCTACCTTCACTTGGCTTTGTCCTAATTCTGCGGTGTAATACTGTTCCGTTCGTGAAGCAGGTAGAGGAGAATTACGCTCGATAATCGGAGAAAAACGATCACCAACAACTGCAGTTCCAAGTGTGAAAGGACAAATATCCGATAACAACAAATCGCGAACCTCTCCCTGACGCTCCTTTATTCCCGCTAAAAGAGCACAACCTTTAGCAATCATCTTATCAGGATCATCAGGTACCTGTACTGCTTGGTCAATACAGTAAGACAAGAAATCTTGTACCAATCGAAGTTTTGAAGTCCCACCGACAAGAACAAAGTTATCAGAGGATACATAACTATAGCGCGCATCCATCAGTGCTCTATCTAGTACTGACTTAAGGCGAGCTAATAATGGTTGGCACAGCTCATAAAAACGCTGATAAGTTATGTCTAAAGAGAATTCCTTGTCCTGATCCGTTACTAGCATTTGCACTTCTTCATTGGTATTTAGATTCAGCTTTGCCTTTTCAGCTTGGACCAATATTTTACTGTAAAATTCACGAGAAATCGTATCCTTACTTAACTGATTTGAAACCAAGAACTCCTCCGCAATTGCTGCAGTAAAATCTTCTCCTCCCAAGCGATTATCCCCTGCGATAGACACAATCTCGACAACATTGTCAAACAACTCTACGACTGAGATATCCAGTGTTCCACCACCAAAATCGACGACTACAAATGACTGGTCTTCTTGATTGCTCATCGATTTTTTTGCAAGAGCAGCTGCGGAAGGTTCGTTGATGATACGTTCAATTTTTACTCCTGCAAATTGTCCTGCTAGTTTTGTTGCATAGCGTTGCGCATCATTAAAATATGCTGGTACACTGATGATAACCTCGTCAACCTTTTCACCAAGAAAAGTCTCTGCATCATCCACTAATTTTCGAATGACAAAAGAGCTCAGCTCCTCTGCTTTATAAGTTCTATCCCCTAGAACTAATTCATGTTTAGTCCCCATAAATCGTTTGAATTGGGCTACGGTTTTATCTGGATGTGTCACCAAGCGTTCCTTTGCAATTTTTCCTACAATGATTTGGTCATTATCGTCCAAAGCCACAACTGATGGCGTTAAATATTCTCCAAAAGCATTTGGAATCAGTTTTACTTGACCATCTTGATAAACACCTACCAATGAATTCGTCGTTCCTAGATCAATACCTACTATCATCTTCTAACTCCATCTTTATAAACATACTACTATTATACAGGAAAAGTCCTATTTCCTTAAACAAAAGATGCCATTCACTGTCCATTTCATGAAAATAAAAAAAGCTTCATTTCCCCCCCGTAGCTTAAACCACAAGAGTAGAAATGAAACTTTTATACATTATTTACCAAGTTTTGCTTTAGCTGCATCTGCAAGAGCTGTGAAAGCTGCTGCATCGTTAACAGCCAAGTCAGCAAGCATTTTACGGTTAACTTCGATCTCAGCCAATTTCAAACCATGCATCAATTGTGAGTATGAAAGTCCGTTCAAACGAGCTGCCGCATTGATACGTGTAATCCACAATTTGCGGAAGTCACGTTTCTTTTGACGACGGTCACGGTATGCATAGTAGTAAGAGTTCATTACTTGTTCTTTTGCAGTACGGAACAAGATGTGTTTAGCTCCATAGTAACCTTTTGCTAATTTAAGAATACGTTTACGACGTTTGCGTGATACAACGCCACCTTTAACACGTGCCATTTATATTTCCTCCAATATTTCCTAGAATTCTTTACTTACGAATACGCGATTATTTCAAGCGAGTAAGCATTGCTTTGATACGTTTGAAATCTCCTGCATGCACCATAGATGCTTTACGAAGATGACGACGTTGTTTTTTAGTTTTTCCGTGGAAACGGTGAGATGTATAAGCACGGAAACGTTTAAGTCCACCAGAACCTGTACGTTTGAAACGTTTAGCTGATGCGCGGTGTGTTTTTTGTTTTGGCATGATTTTTTCTCCTTTATTTAACTTTCTGACAATTATTTTTTGTCAGTTGCTGGCGCCAATTGCATAAACATTTGACGTCCATCCATTTTAGCACGTTGTTCGATGATAGCAATATCTTGAGTTGCTTCAGCGAAGTCGGCTAAAACTTTTGCACCAATTTCTTTATGGGTAATCATACGTCCCTTAAAGCGAATAGATACCTTTACTTTGTTTCCTTTTTCAAGGAACTTGCGAGCATTGCGAAGTTTGGTATCGAAATCACCCTTGTCAATTACTGGGCTCAAACGAACTTCTTTCACGGTCACAACGCTTTGTTTTTTGCGCTGTTCTTTTTGCTTCTTCTGGTACTCAAATTTGAACTTACCGTAATCCATAATTTTCGCTACAGGAGGTTTAGCTTGAGGTTGAATGAGAACCAAGTCCACATTAGCTTCATCCGCAAGTGCTTGCGCTTCGCTTAGTGGTTTGATACCCAATTGCTCACCTTCAAGACCGATTAAGCGAACTTCACGTACACGAATTTCATCATTGATGAATAAGTCTTGCTTTGCTATGGTTTTCACCTCTTTTTTTAATTTAGAGAAAAACAAGAGCGGACTTGCTAACGCAAATCCGCACTACATGATTATCGTTCATTTCTGAAACTTGATCCGTAGGGGCCAGACAACGTTAGTCGCAAGGCGAGAAGTTCTCACTTCTGCTTTTCTCAACTTTTATATGATACCAAGTTTTTCCCTACTTGTCAAGATAAAAAATTATCTTTTTACTTTATCAAGGTAAAAGAATTGAATCCATCACCTAAGAATTGACTTTATTGATTACGTGAATAGTAAATTTCATGTGGTTTCACATGGTTACCCAACAATTCAGAGACTGTGACAAAGCTATAACCTTCCCCTTGTAAATACTCAATGACTTTCGGTAATGAGTTGACTGACGTTTGATGAATGTCATGCATTAAAATAATCGAACCATTACTTGCCTGACGCTGAATCTCTGCCAAAATTGCAGCTTCATTTTTACTCTTCCAGTCCAGACTATCAACATCCCACAAGATAAAGCTTAAATCAAGACTATTGCGGATATCATCTGAAATGGCACCATAAGGAGGACGCATCAATTTTGAACTTGTTCCAAGCACACTGGTAATTGCTGATTCTGTATCCGTAAGTTGTTTCTTAGCATCTTCCAAGGAAAGTTTTGTTAAGACTGGGTGATCCCAGCTGTGATTACCCACTTCATGACCTTCAGCCTTCATTCTCTTAAGAATTGCTTCGTTACCAGCGACATTTTTCCCTTGTACAAAGAAAGTTGCTTTGATTTTATATTTAGCTAATATATCTAATGCCTGTGGTGTTGTAGTTGCATTTGGACCATCATCGAAGGTCAAGGCAACAACTTTTTTATGTTTTTCTGCTTGCACTTTTTTATAAAGTTCAGCATCCTTATCTGATAGATAAGAAGTTTGAATAAAATCAAAGAAATCTGAAATAGGCATCGCTATTTCTTCCACATTATCAGTTGATTTAACAGGATAAAGAACTAATTGACTATCTTTGTAAGCAAATCTCCAGCTTGACAATTCTGCAGCTGATAAATCAGCTGAAACTTGATCAACCAATGATTGATCTACTTTTTTATCTTGGAGAGTAGTCTTAAGATCTTCTAGTAATTTTTCCTTTGCTTTTTTTGTATCTGTAAAGAGTTGGTCCAGCGTAAAGATTGAACCATCTTCTTTTAGATATACCTGATCGAGAGTAGTATTTTCGAGCTCAACGACTTTTGAATGAGCTAAATCATAAGCTTGTTTTTTAATCAGGCGATTCTCAATACCATTTAGAGAAGAATCTCCTTTTTCTGAGTAATAAAAAATCAACTGGTCTTTTCCTTCGACCTTGTCAGTGATATCCTTTACAATTGCATCCTTGGCAGAAGAAATAATACTAGCTCCTACCTGTGGATAATAAGTAATAATCTCTGATTTTTCCTTGCGAAAATGCTCCTTTTGGCTACCTTGTGCATATGCATCTTCTTTTTCCTTCTTGAGACTTTCAATTTTCTGTTCAAAGGCTTGCTTGCTCAACACTTTATAAGTAATCATACTACCAAGTGCTAACATTATGAAGAACAAAATCAACACAAGATTTCCTAGCTTTTTATTATTTTTTTTCTTAACTGTCTTTTGGGGTAATCTCTTGTTTGTCATAGTTTTATCATATCAAATCAGTGCTATAATTTCAATGAAAATATGGAATAAATTCATGTTTAATATAAAAAGTTAAGTAAAAGAACCCTAGCTAATTCTAGAGTTCTTTTAGAGACTAGAAACGAATACTTTCTCTTGTTTTCTCATAAGAAGTAACAAAACGGCTCGTTACTCCAGGTTCAGCAACTTCTAATGCTTGAGAGATTTTTTCAAAAGATTCTTGATAATCAAAGGTTGTTTCAAAGATATTCAAGGCTTCTTGGAAAGCTTGTTGAATACGGTCATCAAATGATCTGTAACGGTTAGAATATTGAAGCAATTGTTCTGTTAGTGTTGCATTTTGGACAATACTGTAGGTTTCTTCTTCCAATATGTTCATATCATTTGTAGCAATCTCAAGGATACGATTGACAGATTCTATATTCACTTGCGCTTGATCCAACTCAGCCATCAAGTCTTCTGTACTATGACTTGCATCAAAGAAGAGCTTCAAGAAATTCTGTGGAATTCCTGGAAGGTTTCTCTTTTCCATATAGCGCTTGATAGTATGAAGACGGTTAACATATACATTTGCTTTTTGACGAGCATTGATGTCATCTTTTTCAATCTTGACTAAACGTTCGCTAACAGCGATTTGATTATCTTCAATATCCTTCAATGTAGATTGGAGATTTTCGAAACGTTCTTGCAAGACAGAATATGCTTCTGTAACTTCAGTTTGATCGTTAGTCGCTTCTTCAATCGTTGTATTCAAGGTCGAGATATCTGTTTGAAGGCGACGAACTTTATTCACATCACTTTCAGAAATTAAGTAGGTTTTTCCAAGACGTTCGATATCCTTTACCAATACTTGATTGTTTTCTTTCAAGTGTTGTAGATATGTAGGAAGGGTAGCCACCAATTTTTCGAAAGCTTTATGAGCAGTAATTTCACGTGTAAAAATATCATAAAGCGAATTGATCTCTTCTTGAGTCTGGGTATTTTCATACTCAGCGTTGTCTAGTTCCAACTTACGAATATTCTCTTGATTGTTTTTCAAGTTTTCATATAGTAGTTGAAGGCGAGATTCAATATCTGTTTCAGTAAAATGATAATTATCATCTAAGAGCTTACGATAACCTGCTTCTAAATCGTCAAGTTGATCCGGTAATTCAGTAGACAGCTTGGTCACGATTGCCGGAACTCTTTCAACGATATGTGTCAAAGCTAAAATATGATTTTCTACGTTATCCAAAATTCCTGCTGCTTCAACCGGATCTCCTGATGAATTCAAGGTTACAAATTGAGAAAACTCGGATTGGATATTTTCCAATTGTTTTTCAATTTCTGGAAGAGCTTGACCATATTTTTCTGAATCTTCAGCTACAGTATTTTGTAGTTTTTCGAATAAGTCTAGGGCATGTAATACACGTCCACTATTTTTTGATTCTTGTTTTTCTAGATCAGACAAAGCATTTCGAATTGCAGCAATATCCTCTTCAACAAGTTCGATTTGACTTTCAATTTGATCAATTTGGTGCTTAGCTTTCAAGAAACGGAATGAGTTGTTGAATCCTTCAGCTTCAAAGAGGTTGTTCTCGATGTCTGCAAAAGAGTTAAGAGACAAATCAACCCATTTTTGGTTCCACTCTCTAAAGGCAACCTGACTTTGACCAATCAGATGCATATTTTTTACAACCTCTACCTCATCATTAACAGGAAGGTTATATAGTTCTTCTTTTTTTTCTTCTAAAGCTGTAAGTCTACTCTCATTACGTTTACGAAGCAAAATTGCTACAGCAAAAGCAATAAGAAGCAGAACTGCGATTCCAATCAAGGTAATAATCAACTGATTATCTGACATATCAAACTCCTTTTATACTTGACACAATGTACTGATTATATCATATTTTTCAAGCCTTGGGAACTATTTTCCAATTTTTTTAAACGTCAAGGGTACTGTATACCGCATTTTCTTCAATAAATTCCCGACGTGGTTCTACACGATCTCCCATAAGCATATCAAAAATTCTATCTGCTTCGGCTGCATCATCTACTGATACACGGGCCATGAGACGATGTTCAGGATTCATCGTAGTTTCCCAAAGTTGGTGGTCATCCATCTCACCAAGTCCTTTATAACGTTGAATGGTTGGTTTAGAACGACCTTCGCTGTAGCGAGCCAACGCTTCTTGCAAGCGGGTTTCTTGTTCTGCTCCTGGTTGAATATATTCTTTAATTTCACTACCAACTTTAACACCGTAGATTGGTGGCTGTGCAATATAAACATAACCCGCTTCTAAAACAGGTTTCATATAACGATAAATCAGAGTTAACAAGAGGGTACGAATATGAGCTCCATCGACATCGGCATCTGTCATGATAACCAGTTTTTGATAGCGAGCTTTGCTAACATCGAACTCAGCGCCAAATCCTGTCCCCATAGCTGTGAAAAGACTGCGAATCTCCTCATTAGCTAAAATCTTATCCATGCTCGCTTTTTCAACGTTAAGGATTTTACCACGAATTGGTAAGATAGCTTGGAACTCACGATTACGTCCTGATTTTGCAGAACCTCCTGCAGAGTCTCCTTCGACAATGAAAAGTTCAGTTTCAGCTGGATTATTTGATGAACAGTCCGCCAATTTACCTGGAAGATTTGAGATTTCTAAACCAGATTTCTTACGTGTAACCTCACGCGCACGTTTGGCAGCAACACGCGCTTTGGCAGCCAAAATCCCTTTTTCAACGATACGCTTAGCAATCTGTGGATTTTCCAACAAGAAGTCAGAAAATGCATCGCTGAAGAGGCGATTGGTAATCTTCACAACTTCACTATTTCCAAGTTTCGTCTTGGTTTGACCTTCAAACTGTGGATTTGGATGTTTCACAGAGATGACAGCAGTCAAACCTTCACGGACATCCTCACCTGTTAGGTTATCTTCGTTATCTTTTAGAAGTTTATTTTTACGAGCATAGTCGTTAATGACACGAGTTAAGGCTGTACGGAAACCTTGTTCATGCGTTCCACCTTCATGGGTATGAATATTGTTAGCGAAGCTCATGACATTTTCATGGTAACCAGTTGTGTACTGCATAGCAACTTCGACTGTGATATCATCCATTTCACCATCTGTGTAGATTGGTGTATCAAAGATAACATCCTTGTTTTCGTTAATATATTTAACGTAACTCGCAATACCACCTTCATAGTGATAATGTTTGGTTTGTTCAAGTCCTTCACGTTTGTCAGTAATTGAGATTTGAAGGCCACGGTTCAAGAAGGCTAACTCTTGAATACGTTTATTTAATTTGTCAAAGTCAAATGTTGTTGTCTCTGTGAAAATTTCTGGATCTGGTGTAAAGTGTACGATTGTTCCCGTTTTATCTGTATCTCCAATCACCTTGAGATCAGCAACAACATGTCCACGACGGTATTCTTGGTAATGAATCTTTCCGTTTTTGTGAACACGAACATCCAACTGGGTTGAAAGGGCATTTACAACGGACGAACCTACACCATGGAGTCCACCTGAAACCTTGTAACCGCCACCGCCAAATTTCCCTCCGGCGTGAAGAACAGTAAAGACTGTTTCAACGGCAGGACGCCCTGTTTTTTCTTGGATATCAACTGGAATTCCACGACCATCATCAATAACTGTAATCGAATTATCCGGTTCAATAAAGACCTCGATATGACTAGCGAATCCTGCCAAAGCCTCATCGATAGAGTTATCTACGATTTCCCACACTAGGTGGTGAAGACCTTCTTTGGCAGTTGAACCAATGTACATTCCTGGGCGCATACGAACAGCTTCCAGACCTTCCAAAACTTGAATTTGGCTGGCATCATAATCTTGTGCCTGTTGGTTTTTAATATCTTCTGTCATTTTTCCCCTTTTTCTTACATGTCTATTGCTTGTTTTAAGGCCACAACGTTCTCAAAGAGATAGGCATCTAAACCTGCAGCATGTCCTGCTTCTACATCAATGGCACGGTCACCAACGACTAGACCTGATGTTATATGATACTTATCACGTAAATAAATCATCGATTCAGGATCTGGCTTACGTTTAAATCCTGAACTAGCTGTCACTACTTCTGTAAAATAGGTGGCTATTTTGGTTTTTGAGAGAATCTCCAACACTTGATTATCTCGATGAGAAACTAAGAAATTACGACCACCTTGGTCTAAAATCTTTTCCAAGAGAGCAGGAATTCCTTCAAATAATACTGGGTGTTCAAGCTCACGAGCTTCGTTTTCTTTATATTTCTCAAGAAAGTTTTCAATTTCTGGAGCATACTTTTCGATGGCAAAGGCAGTCGAAACCTTCAAAGCTTCGTAGACACAGTCGTGTTCCTGCTCAATTCCAAACTCTGCTAATGTCTCCACAAAAGCGGCTGTAGATGTTTCATAATTATCAAGCAGAGTCCCACCTAAATCCCAGATATAATCGTGATATTTCATACCCTTTATTATATCATTTTTTTATGAAAAAAGCGATGTTTAGCTTGATTTTGACCTTAAAAAAGAGAAGAATCTCCTCAAGTAAGAAAGATCCTTCTCAGTTTCCTTTTTATTTCTCAAAAACGTCTGTGTAGAGCATGCCATTTCTTAGTGACTCAGCATCTCCACCCAGTGTCTCAACCAAGTGGTAAGCAAAAGCTAAAGCTGTTGCTGGTCCACGGCTCGTAATGATGTTGCCATCTACGACTACTGTTTCTTTATGGTAGTGACCGTCAGCAATTTGATCTTGGACGCCATCGTAGCAGGTAAAGTTTCTTCCCTCTAGAAGACCTGCTCGATTTAAAGCAATTGGTGCTGCACAAATGGCCGCCACCTTTTTACCAACTTTCTCAAATTTTTGGAGTTCAGTGATTAATTGTTCATTGTCCCGCAAGTGGGCAGCGCCAGGCATACCTCCTGGAAGGACAATCATATCATACTCTGATAAATTACCATCAAACACTCGATCGGCTTGAACTTGAATAGCATGGGATCCTGTCACTTTATCTTCAAATCCTACCATATGGCAGGTGATATGTGCGCGGTGCATGACGTCTACGACCGTCAAGGCTTCAATTTCTTCAAAACCATTTGCTAGGATAACTGCAACTTTAGGCATAGCGACCTCCTTATTTCACTTTTTTCAACACAACTTTTTTACGTTTAAATCTTGTTCGACCACTCTTTTCGTCAGCTAGGTGTGTTTGATAACTCATAGATAATAGCAGACCAACACCGATGAGATTACTGATAATAGCCGACCCCCCTTGAGAAATGAATGGCAAGGGGATCCCCGTCAGAGGAAGGAGTCCTGTTACCGCACCGATATTTTCAAAGATGTGGAATAAGAGCATCATGATAAATCCAGTGGAGATATAGGTATAAAATTGATTGTTAGATTTCAGAGTAATCTTTAACATGCGATAGATGAGGAGCAGATAGAGTGCAATCACAACAACTGAACCAATAAAACCGAAATCTTCAGCGATAACTGTGAAAATCATATCACTCTCTCGAACTGGAATGAGGAGATTGGACACGTTATAGCCTTGACCAAATACACCACCACTACCGATTGCAATTTGCCCCTGTGCCTGTTGATAGGTAGTTGTCTGAGCATAATCAAAGGGATTGAGCCAAGCTAAGATACGGTTAATCTGATAAGTCGGCATCCCAAGCTGATGCATAAAGGTACGGCCATCTTTTGTGATGAAGATAGCTAAAAATCCCGCAATTGCTGATACAACCGATACAAGGACTGGGATGATAATCTTCCACGAAACCCCTGATAATAAGACAAGACCTGCAAAGATTGCGACAAAAACCATTGCCGTCCCAAGGTCACTTTGCAAAGCCAGTAACACTAAAACTGGAATCGTAAAAATAATCATCCAAAAAATCAAAAGGAAATCTAAACCAATCGTCCGTTCTCTATCCTTATATTTTTTAGTGAACATTACAATCACATAAGCCAGCATCAAGATATAAGATATCTTCATGAATTCGGAAGGTTGAAAAAGCGTATACCCACTAAATGACACCCAGTTTTTAGCACCTGTTGCAGCCACTAAACTTGGATTATAAAAAACCAAAGGCAAGATCATCAAGGCAAGACCTAGACCGTATAAATAGGGAGTGGACTGCCATAAAAATTTTGTGTTAAAAAACATGACTACAAAACTAAAGATAATCCCTAGGGCTATCCATGCCAGTTGTTGCCCAAGTATAGGCCAAACATTGTTTGGGTAGTCATGACTTACTGCTATATAAATCGCTACAACTCCGATTACCAACAAACAAAATACTGGTAATATTAAACTATAATCGACCCTAGAGTCGAATGAACGCTTCATAACGGTCTCCTTCATTCTTTCTGGTATTCATTTCGTTGTTTATTTAAAAAATCTTGAACGTTGACAAATACTTGCTCTCGACTAATATTCCTTACTCGACTAGTGCGAGACAAGGCCTTGCTGATTTGTTTGCCATATCGTTTACTTGCCATGCGGCTATCTAGAATCAGAACTGCAGAGCGTTGCCCCACTCGACGCATGGTTCTTCCAATTGCTTGCTTGAGACGAATAATTGCCATAGGAAGTTGGTAATCATAAAAAGGATTCTTCCCTTCCAAACGGAGTTCTTGATTCATCTTTTTGGTGAAGGGATCCTCTGGATTTTGAAAGGGCAAACGTGTCACCACTTCAATAACCCGAGGATGTCTCGAAAAATCAACACCTTCCCAGAAACTTCCAGCTCCAAGTAAGAGCTCACGCTCTCCTTTTTCAAAGCGTTTTTTCAATTGAGCTGGTTCCCCGTGCTTATACTGGGCTAGATGGGAAATCCTCAAACTATCTGATACCTGCAACAATAGATCTTTTGCAGTAAATAAGACTAAAATCGGTTCTTCGAGGTAGGACAAATCTTCTAGAACTTCCACAATTGCTTGAGCATACTCGTCATTCGAAACCTCAGTCACCAATGGAAAATCATTTACCAAGAAAATTTCTTGATTTTCTTGAAACTGTTCGTCAAGGTAGTAAAAGCTGGCTTGAGGAAAACCTAACAATTCTGGCAAGGAAACTCTACTACTAATTTCTAGGGTTGCAGAGATTCCGAGAAGCTGACAGAATTCTGGAAATATCTGAGAAAATAGTAAACGCTGATTGCGACTAGAGGTAATCTCGATTTTTTTACTCGAAAGTTCTGAAACTGATAACCAAAATTCTCCTTCAGACGAGAAAAATCTCTGATAGTCTTTAAACTCAGCGAGACTCAACTCTGAGAAATCCTGTCGAAGCTTATCAATGCTACTAGCTGGGCACATCTTACGTTTACCAGATAGAAACTGCTCCAGCAGATAAGAAAGCTCAAAACGAATGCTCTCTAGCAGACGTCTTTCAAGCATGCCTTCTTCAGTAGATAGAGCTTGGTCTAATTGTTCTAGCAAATCTGTAAGCAAATAAGATTTTCGAGAAAGATTTTCCAAGGTCAGCAAGATTTTCTGAGCTTCATCTAAAATCAAGAGACGTCCCTCTAGAAGACTCGGATCATCTTCAAGTCGAGTAACGAGGTAAGCATGATTGGTCACTAGCAACTTACAAGAACGCGCTTTTCCCTGACCACGTCTCCAAAAATCCTCTAGCCAAAAGAGAGAGTCTTTGTGAAGGTTGCCATCGTGTACCAAGTTCGGCAAAAATTGCTGATAGCGATAAAGCTGCCCAATTTCGTCTAAATCCCCAGTATCTGTTTCAGTCAACCAAACTAGGAGTTGCATCTTGAAACGCGTATACAAACGATTAGATTCTTCTTCCTCCAACACCTCATAAAAAGCATCTAGTTTCAAGTAATTCTGTGGCCCTTTGAGACTGTGGATAGAGATATGAAAAATCTCCTCTAGTCTTTTTGCCTCCTCTTGCATCACTTGATTTTGAAGGATTTTAGTTGGAACACTGAGCAGGATGCCCTCTTCATGTTCAAGTGACAAGGCCGGTAGGAGATAACCATAGGTTTTTCCAATCCCGGTTTGAGCCTGAATAAAGGAAATGGCTTCCTCTTGCAAGCACTCTTGAACCTTTTGAGCGAAACATTTTTGCAGTTTTCTCTCTTCCAAACCCAACAAGGAAATATTGGTCTCGAAATCTTTTGAGAGTTTGCGTGGAGAAAGGACTGGCTTCTCTTTTCTTAAGAATAGGCCTTGCACCTCTACCAAGTCATGTTCAACTAGGATTGACTGCTTTTGATAGACTTCCTCGATGACCAGATAAGATTCGTACAATAAGCTATCTGACAAACTCAATAAACGTTCCAACAAACCTTTTGGAAGCTGAAACATTTTTTGTCTCATGCAAAGAAATAGTTCTGCAGTTGCTTGGGCGTCTGATAAAGCTGTATGAGCTTGCTCAAGAGAAATCCCTAACTCTTTACAGAGAATTCCAAGATTATACTTTTCAAGCTGAGGATAAAATACTTGAGCCAACTCAACCGTATCGATACGAGGTGTGCGTAATTCATAACCTTCAAAAAAGAGGAATTCTGATAATAAATTGGCATCAAACTGGACATTATGCGCAACAAAAATACCGTCTTTGACCAGTTCAAAAATCTTTCCAGCTACCTGAGAAAACTCTGGAGCCTTTGCTAAACGCTTATCAGTCAAACCCGTTAATTCTTTGATATGAGAATCCAAGGGTTCATGCGGATTGACATCAGTGGCATATTGCTCAACAATCTCACCGTCTTCAATGACTACAATTCCCACTTGGATGATTTTTGCCTTGCTTCCAGTACTTGTTGCTTCTAAATCTACAACCACATACCGATCATTTCTAACATTCATCACTAAAAATTATATCAAATTTTACACTATTTGACACCCATGAACTTTATTTGAATAGTCAAGTTTCTTGCAAGATTTGAACAAAAATGATTGAATAATGAAGTAAAAAGAGAGGAAACTCATGAATCCATTAGATTTGTTTCATCAAGTAAAAGAACTCGTTGAGAAAAAAGATTTTTCTGCAGCAAAAACATTTGTTGAAGAAAACAAGGACCAACTCGGTGACTACCTTAGCCAAGCGCAAGCATTGGTTTCAGGTTTAGAAGGACTTGACGGTCTTGTAGATAAGGTCAAAGGCCTCTTCTAATAGTCAAAAGGCACCTGATATTGATATGATACCTCTTAAGTAGACATGGTAAATA